>NZ_JBSGDB010000143.1:0-19348 GCF_053602155.1 Streptomyces sp. NPDC004561 | reverse complement strand
GTAGGGGGATACCCGTACGGCGGGGCGGCGCCGGAGACGGCGGACGGGGTCAGTGGCCGTCGGTGGCGAGTTCGTAGTCGCCGATCAGATCGCCGAGGAGGGTGCCGGCGGTGAGGTCGCTGGTCACGTGGCCGGCCATGTAGAGGCGGGAGTAGAGCACCTCGGCGCGCATCCACTCGTAGTCCGCGGTGCGGTGCGGGGAGAGGGCGCTCAGGTAGGTGACCGCGGCGGCCGCGCGGGCGGCGTGCCGGGACGGGTAGGAGTACGGGCCCTTGGCGCCGGGCTTGATGTGCTTGTCCGGGCGCAGGGTGGGGTCCAGGACGTACGGGGCCGGCTGCCTGTCCTTGGCGGCCAGCTGGTCGCTGATCGTCTTGGCCAGCTTCAGCGCCGCCTTGAGCTGCGCCTTCTCGGCCTTGCCCTGCGCGGCGGGGACCAGTTCACGCTGGTCGTGCAGGTAGAGCTTCCAGACGTCCTTCTTGCCGTGGAGCTCCAGCCAGGCGGCCGCCTTCTTGCCGGCTGCCGTGCGGGCCTTGGCGAGCTGCTGGTCCTGGCGGAGTTCGGCGCTGCGCTGCGCGGCCGTGGGCGGGGCGGGCACCTGCTGAGCGGCCCAGGCGGCGAACGCCTTGTCGTCGCGGGTGGTGCCGTGCGCCTTCTTCCACTGGGCGAAGAGCGCGTCGGCCTTCGTGCGCTGGGCGTCCGCCGTCTTGCCGATCGCCGCGATCCGGGCGTCGGTGAAGAGGGTGGGTGGGGGATTCTGCTTGACCCTTTCCGTCGCGCCGGGCTTCTTCTTCGCGAAGCTGCCGGCCGTGACCAACTGCGGTCGCAGCGCTCCGACGGCCACGGCCGCGACGGCGAGCAGCGCGATCAGGGCGTACGGCCATTTGATGCCGCGCAGGACGTTCATGCGGCGGGGATCCTTTCGGCGGGGAGCGGAGCGGCGTTCGTCCCGGTGGTGAAGTGGGTGCGGGCGAGGCGGCGTGTGTCGTTGTCGGGCAGGCCCCGGGTGAGCAGGGACCGGCCGACGATGTACTTGCTGAGCGAGACCGGGCGGGCGCCCATGCCGAGCAGCAGCCGGTCGGCGGGTGCGGGCCGGGCGCCGCCCTTGGTCTCGATCAGGACCTGCCCGGGGTCGAGCGCGGCGGTGCGGTCGTCGTGGTGGCAGCTGAGGGTGCCGTGAACACACCATGAAGCCTTCCCCTCGGCCGGCCGTGATCGACGGGCGGTTAGCCTGACCGCCATGCACTGCCTGGTCGTCGACGACGAGACCCGCCTGACCGATCTGGTCGTCCGCTATCTGACCGAGTCCGGGCACACCGCCGAAGGCCGCTACGACGGGCCCTCCGGGCTCGCCGCCGCCCGCGACCCGCGGCTGGACGCCGTGCTGCTGGACGTGATGCTGCCCGGCATGGACGGCGTGCAGGTGTGCCGGACGCTGCGGGGCGAGGGCGTCGACGTGCCCGTGGTGCTGCTCACCGCGCGCGGTGCGATCAGCGAGCGGGTCGCCGGTCTGGACGCCGGGGCCGACGACTACCTGGTCAAGCCGTTCGCCATGGAGGAGCTGCTGGCCAGGTTGCGCGCGATATCCCGGCGCCGCCCCGATCCGGCCGGCCGGCTCAGGGTCGGCGACCTCGTCCTCGACCCCGACCAGCAGCGCGCCTGGCGCGCGGACACCGAGCTGGAGCTGTCCCGTCGGGAGTTCGCCGTGCTGCGGGTGCTGATGGAGAACGCCGGGTGCGTGGTGTCGCGGCTGCGGCTGCTGGAGGAGGTGTGGGAGGGCGAGGCCGACCTGCGCAGCAACGCCATCGACGTGCACGTCTCCAAGGTGCGCGCCAAGGTCGACCGGGCCTTCGACCGTACGTCGATCACGACGCTGCGGGGTCGCGGCTACCGGCTGGAGACCGCTCCGTGACGCTGCCCGGCCGGCTGCTGCCGCGGTTTGGGCGGCTGCCCGTGGTCACCCGCCTCGTGCTGGCCGTGGCCATCACCATGTCGCTGGTCCTGACGGGCGCGGCGGGCTTCGTCTACTGGCGGGTGAGGACCGCCCTGGACCAGCAGCTCGACGACGACCTCACCACCTACCAGCGCTGTCTCGACCGGGCCGTGCACGCCGGGGCCCAGCTGCCGCCCGGTCCCAGCGGAAGCCTGCGGCAGGTCGTCGACATGCGCGGCCGGATGCTGGACTCCAGCGCCGCCCTGCGCCACCAGGTGCTGCTCACCCCGGCCGAACTGGACTCCGTCGCGCGCGGGGCCACGGTCCGGCGCGACGTCGGCTCCCTGCTGCTGATCAGCCCGGGCACCCTGCGTCTGCAGGCCCATCGGGTCCTGGCCGGCGGCCACCGGCGGATCGTCGTCGCCGCCGTCCGGCGCGGCCACCGCGACGAGGCGTTGCGCGAGCTCCTCGCCCAGCTGGCCTTCGCCTCCGGCCTGACCCTGATCGCCGCTTCCTGCGTCGGCTACCGCACCGCCCGTGCCGCGCTGCGCCCCGTCGAGCGCTACCGCGGCGGCGCCGCCACCCTGGCCGACGGCAACCCGGACCTGCGCCTGGACGTGCCCGCCGACCGCGACGACGAGATCACGCGCCTCGGCCACACCCTCAACCACATGCTCGACCGGCTGGCGGCGTCCGCCGAGCGCGAGCGCCGGTTCGTCGCGGACGCCAGCCACGAGCTGCGCGCCCCGCTGACCCTCATACGCGCCGAACTCGACGTCGCCCTGCACCGTCCCCGCTCCACCGGGGAACTCACCGAGACGCTGCGCTCGGTGGACGCCGAGGTGCAGCGCCTGATCGATCTCTCCAACGCCCTCCTGGACCTGGAGGAACTCGGCAGCACGGGCCACATCACCCGTGCTCCCCTGCATCTCGCCGCGCTCCTCGACGCCGCGGTCACCCCGCACCGGCGCACCGCGGAGCGGGCCGGGCGGGCGCTGACCGTCGACGCCATCGGTGTGGTCGTCGACGTCGACGCCCGGTGGCTGCGGCAGGCCATCGGCAACCTCGTCGACAACGCCCTGCGGCACGGGCGCGGGGCCGTCCGTCTCACGGCGACCGTCGACGAGGACGTGCTGCGGGTGGTCGTCACGGACGAAGGGCCGGGTTTTCCTGCGGAGTTCCTGCCGCGGGCGTTCGACCGGTTCGCCCGCGCGGACGCCAGCCGCAGCAGCGACGGATCCGGCCTGGGACTCGCCTTCGTCCACGCGGTGGCCACCGCACACGGCGGCACCGCCCGCGCCCACAACGCGGCGCGGGGAGCCACGGTCACCCTCCGCCTGCCCTGCTGACGAGCACGGGCGTCCCCGCCGTTCCGGGGCCGGACCCGGCAGCGGTCGAACTCCTGCAGCTCCTTGTGGATCTTGCAGTACCAGACCGGCTGGTAGATCCCGAGGGTGGCGAGCGGCAGGCCGAGCCACACCGCGACCGGGGCGCCCGCGGCGCCGGGCGCCACGACTTCACGGTTGATTCAGTGTCGTCCCGCTCGGCTCAGGGACGCCTCCGCCTGTTCGGCGAGGGTGGTGACGAGGGTGGCCGCGGGGGGCAGGTCGGTGATGAGGTCGACGGCCTCGCCGGCCCAGACCGGAAGGGGCGGGATCTCGCCACGGGTCACGTCGTCCCGGTAGTTCCGCCGGGCCTCCGCGTCCGCGGCGAGCTCCGCCTCGCGGCCCCGCCACCGGTCGAGGTAGCGATGGCCCAGGGTGCGGGCGGTGTAGCGGGCGGGCCAGCCGGAGCCGCGGGCGATGTCCAGTACGCGGTTGCGCTCGGTGTCCTCCCCGCGCCCCGCGACGATCGCGTCGGCGATCGAGGGGTGGACCAGTGCTTCGGCCGTGGCCTGGAACCGGGTGCCGATGAGCGCGCCCGCGGCTCCCAGGGCCAGGACGGCCGCCAGACCGCGGCCGTCCGCGATCCCGCCCGCCGCCAGCACCGGCACCGGCGCCGCCAGGTCCGCCACCAGCGGCACGAACGGCAGGGTGGACCGCCCGTGCCGGGCTCCGTGGCCGCCGCTCTCGGTACCCTGCGCCACGATGACGTCGGCGCCCAGGTCCACCGCCCGGCGGGCCTCCTCCATGTCGGTGACCTGGATGACGACCGCCGCGCCGGCCCGGCGGACGCGTTCGGTGTACGCGCTCGGGTCGCCGAAGGAGAACATCACCGCCCTGGGTCGGTACGCCAGCGCCCGCTCGACCGCGCCGGTGTCGATCCGCCAGGTCAGGAAGCCGGTGCCCCACGGCTTGTCGGTGCCCTGCTCGACGAGGGGCACCTCGCGGGCCAGCCACTGCGGATCCCCGTTCCCGGAGCCGAGCAGCCCGAGCCCGCCGCCGCGCGAGACGGCCGCCGTCAGGGCGCCCCCGGCGGATCCGCCCGTGGGCGCCAGCGCGATCGGATGCCGCACCCCGAACAACTTCGTGAAGGCCGTGGACAACGCCATGACCGCCATCATGGCCCGGGGCGGCGGGCGGGGGCATCCCCCGGAACGCCGGGCCCGCGCATGCGGCTGGAAGCGGGTGCCGTGTCCGGCCCTCGGGGGCCGATGGCCCCGTCACCCTGGTGGCCCCGTCACCCCGGTGGCCCCGCCAGCCAAGTCGGCCAGGTCAGCCAGGTCAGCCAGGTCGGCCCCTCAAGGATGGCGGCCCGCCACGCCCCCGTTCGGGTCGTCCGCGAGGGTCACGCGGGCCGTGATGCGTTTGCCGACGGGTTCCCGTTGGGCCTCGAAGCTCTGGCACACGGCCATCACGATCTCCAGGCCGTGCTGCCCCACGCGTCCCGGATCGGCCGCGCGGGCCACCGGGAGCACAGTGTCGCTGTCCCAGACGGTGACCTCGATGCCGCCGCCGATCAGCTCCAGGTCGAGCAGACACGGTCCCGGGGCGTGCTTGCAGGCGTTGGTCA
Source organism: Streptomyces sp. NPDC004561 (assembly GCF_053602155.1). Lineage (NCBI taxonomy): Bacteria > Bacillati > Actinomycetota > Actinomycetes > Kitasatosporales > Streptomycetaceae > Streptomyces > Streptomyces sp. NPDC004561. The sequence goes on along the minus strand of NZ_JBSGDB010000143.1, from coordinate 14,466 downwards.
TCAGTTCGCTCACCACGAGCTGCACCACGCCCATCGCCCTGCTGGACACCGGGAAGCCGTGCTCGGCCTGGACCTGGGTCAGGAAGCCACGGGCCAGCTCGCGGGCGTCGGGGATGTCGCCCGAGTGGCGGCCCTCGTAGGCCGCCGAGGCATGGATCAGCAGCACCTCGGTCAAGTCGGTCTGCTGCGCATCCCGCGGTCCGGCCGCGCCGTCCATGCCATCGCCCTCTGCCTGAGCGTCTGATCCATCAACGCTGGTACCCCGGGAATCCCGCTCCACTCAGTTGTCTCATCCGACGCGCGGACCCGCGCGCCCGGGGTCATGCCACGGCCGGGATCCCGAGGTCACGACGGGGCCTGGCCGTGCGGGCCTACAGTGGCGCGACCGTGCCGGATCGCCGCCGGCTCGCGCGGGCCGTCGCCGGTTCGCCGAGGCGGTACCGCGAACCGGCGCCCGCCCGGCCGCCGTTCTCCGCGCACTCCTGTGGGGACAGGGCCGTCGATCCCGGAAGCGAGCACGTGACCAGCCGACTGATCCTGATCTCGCCGGCCATGAACGCGGCCCTGCGGGAGGCCCGCTTCGACGACGGATGCTCGCTCGACCCGGCCGGGGCGGCGCGCGCCCGGGCGGCGGCCGGCGAGCTGCCGCGCGCCGGACGTGCGCTCGTCTCCCCCACCGAGCGCTGCCGGCAGACGGCGGCCGCGCTCGGCCTCGACGCCGACGGGGAGACGGGACCGGCCGGCCTCGGCATGGGGCGCTGGCGCGGCCGCAGGCTCGACGAGGTGGCGGCCGCCGAGCCCGAGGCGGTGGCCCGGTGGCTGGCCGACCCGGCGTCCGCCCCGCACGGCGGTGAGACGGTGCGGCGGCTGTGCGAGCGGATCGGGGTCTGGCTGGACGAGGCCGCGCACCTGTCCGGCCGGACGGTCGCCGTCGTGGAACCGGATGTCGTACGAGCCGTGACCGTCCGGGCGCTGGGAGCACCCGAGGCCGCGTTCTGGCGGGTCGACGTGCCGCCGCTGCACGCGGCCGAGCTCAGCGGCCGGGCCGGCCGCTGGAACCTGGCACTCGGCAGACCGCTCGGCCGGGGCGGCGACGGCTGACGGGGCCGTCCCCTGACGGTGTGGCGCGTCTGGGCACCACACGGTTACGGCAATCCAAAAGCCCGCCCCAGACGTAACCAAGTAGAGCGGGAGACCGGGGGCACGCCCCTGGTCGGCCGGTTCCCGTGCAGTCGACCGAGAAGATGGAAGGAAGGGTGGATCCATCATGCGAGCACAACGTACGTGGCGTCTCGTCGCGGCGTCCGCGGCCGGCCTCCTGATGGCCGGCGGCGCTGCGATCGGCACAGCGGGCACGGCCGCTGCGGCAACCCCTGCCGTGCACACCCACATGGCCACCGACCAGTGCTTCGGCAACGACTGGCGCTGCTTCGGCAACGGGTTCGGTTTCGACAACGGGTTCCGCTTCGGCCACCGCTTCGACAACGACTTCGGCAACCGCTTCGGCTTCGGCAACCGCTTCGGCTTCGGCTTCGACAACGGGTTCGGCAACCGATTCGGCAACGGATTCGTGGTCGTCGTCGTCCGCTAGCGGTCACTGTGGCCATACCGGGGCGCGTCCGTCACGGACGCGCCCCCTTCGCGTCGAGGGCCGCCGAGACAGTCCGCCGGTACCGCGAGAACCGCTGCGGGAACGCGCCGCGCTTCCCTCTGGCGAAAAAGCGGCGCGCGGGCGTCCGCTTTGATGCGTTAGGGTGCCTCGTCGGAGCGGGGGCTCGGTTTCCGGATGGCGTGAATACTTCACCCGGCACCGATGAACGGGACACTGTCTGCGCACCCCGCCCCTCGCAAGAATTCTCGTCGTTGGACCACCAGCCGACACGACGAGAAGGACTCCCGATGGGTACCGTCAACGCCAGTCCGCTCCTTGTGGTCGAGCGTCTCGACCACGCCGGTTCCACCACGCTGTTCACGTACTGCGCCGAGTCCGTCCCGGCGACCCCGGCCTTCACCTTCTGCGCAGGACCCGGCCCCGGCGCCGCCCCGTCCGCCGACGTCGCCTTCACCTTCTGCGCGCTGCCCCCGGTCGCGGCCGCGGCCGGCGAGCCCGCGGGAGGGCCCTGGATATGACCTCTCGGGGGAGGCACGATCCGCTGGACGGCCCCGCCGCCCCGCGGAGCGACTCGACGCTCGTGGGCTTCAAGCACCACCTGAGCGCGACGACCGTCCCCGGCGAGGGCACCTACCTGGTGTCCCGCGGGGGCGTCACCGCCCTGCACGGCGCCGCCGCCGAGGTACTCGTCCCGCTGCTCGACGGCACCCGCTCGCTCGCCGACGTACTCGCCCAGGCGCGGCCCACGCTGACCTCCGACCAGACGGAGGGCACCCTGCGGGTCCTCGCCGAGGCCGGGTTGCTGCGGTTCCACGACGCGGAGCCGCAGCGGCCCGCCCCCGTGGACCTCACGGGCGACCCGGTGGCCGAGGCCTACTGGGAGTTGGCCGGATTGGACGGAGCCCGGGCCGCCGCCGGGCTGGCCGGCTCCCGGCTGAGGGTCCTGGCCCTCCCGGGCGTCGACACCGCTCCGGTGCTGCGGGCCGGCGCGGAGTCCGGCATCACGCTCACCGACTCGGCGGCGGATCTCACGCTCGTGCTCTGCGACGACTACCTCGCCCCGGAGCTGGCCGGGATCGACGCCGCCCAGCGGGCCGCGGGCCGGCCCTGGATGCTCGCCCGGCTGTGCGGCTGCGAACCCTGGATCGGGCCGTTCTTCCAGCCGGGCGAGGGCCCCTGCTGGCACTGTCTCGCCTCCCGGCTGCGCCGTCACCGGGACCACGAGATCGCGCTGCAGCGCGCCCTCGGCCTGGACCGCCCGCTCAGCCGGCCCGCCGCCTCCCTGTCGGCCGGGCGCGCCCTCGCGGTGCAGACCACGGTCCTGGAGGCCGCCAAGTGGCTGGCCGGCGTACGCCACACCGAACAGGGCACGCTGCGCACCCTGGACACGCTCACCCTGCGCACCCGCAGCCACGCCGTGCCCCGGAGCCCCCAGTGCGCCGCCTGCGGGGATCCCACCATCGTGGCGAGACGGGTCCGCGCCCCTTTCGTGCCGGTGTCCCGGCCGAAGGTGGTGACGGACGGCGGCGGCCACCGGGCGCTGACCGCGCAGCAGCTGCTGGATCGCTACGAGCACCTGATCAGCCCGGTCACGGGCATCGTCCCCGAGGTACGGCGGGCCCCCGGGTCCCCGGACTTCGCGGCCGCGTACGTGTCGGGGCGCAATCTCGCGATCGGCCGGCACACCCTGGCCGGCGCCCGGGGCGGGGTGCGCTCGCTCAGCGGCGGCAAGGGCCTGACCGATCTGGACGCCCGGGCCGGGGCGCTGTGCGAGGCGGTGGAGCGCTACAGCGGCACCCGGCACGGCGACGAACCCGTCGTGGTCGACAGCTACCGCGCCCTCGGTGACGCGGCCGTGCACCCCAACGCCTGCCAGCTCTACGCGGACCGGCAGTTCCGGGAACGGGAGCACTGGAACCGCTCCGGCTCCCCCTTCCACCACGTGCCCGAGCCCTTCGACGAGTCCAGACCCGTGGAGTGGACCCCCGTGTGGTCCATGACCGAGCGGCGGCACCGGCTGCTGCCCACGTCGATGCTCTACTTCCCGTCCGGCGCCCCGGCCTCGCACGGACCGTACGCCGACTCCAACGGCAACGCGGCCGGCGGCAGCCCCGAGGACGCGCTGCTGCAGGGCTTCCTCGAGCTGGTGGAGCGGGACGCGGTGGCGCTGTGGTGGTACAACCGCACGGTCCAGCCCGCGATCGACCTGGACGCGTTCGCCGAGCCGTACATCGACCGGCTGCGCGACGGGTACCGGCGGCTGCACCGCGAGATCTGGGCCCTGGACCTCACCTCCGACCTCGGCATCCCGGCGGTCGTGGCGTTGTCCCGGCGCACCGACAAACCCGCCGAGGACGTCATCTTCGGCTTCGGTGCCCACTTCGACCCCGCGCTCGCCCTGCGCCGAGCGCTCACCGAGATGGGGCAGCTGCTGCCGGCCGTCGGCGGGGGACGGCCGGATGGCGGCTACGGGATCACCGACGCCCTTCCGGTGCGCTGGTGGCAGCGGGCCACGCTGGCCAACCAGCCCTATCTGGCACCGGATCCGGGGCGCGCGCCCCGGACTCCGGCCGACTGGCCCTACGTCGTCCGCGCCGACCTGCTCGACGACGTCACGGCCGTGACCGAACTCGTCCGCGGCAAGGGCATGGAGCTGCTCGTCCTGGACCAGACCCGGCCGGACGTGGGACTGCCGGTGGTCAAGGTGATCGTGCCCGGCCTCAGGCACTTCTGGGCCCGGTACGCGCCCGGCAGGCTCTTCGACGTCCCGGTCGCGCTCGGCCGGCGCCCGGAGCCGGCACGTTACGAGGATCTGAACCCGATCCCCCTCTTCGTGTAGCAGAGCACAACGAGACCGCGGCGGGCGGCCGTTACCCACACTCTTCTCACCGTCGTCCGGCCGCGGCAGGTCTAAAATGACCGGCGGACGTACATCACGCAACGCACAGTCACGACACGAGAAGAGGCTCGTGCAGGGGGATGAACACGACTGACCGGAGCACGTCCGCATCGCGTTCCCGCCCGCCGCGGGACAGGGCAGGCGCGGCCACCAGAACCGCCCGAGGCATCCTGGTGGCCGCACTGCTGTGCTATCTGGGCATCACCATCCTCAACCTCCTTTCCGAGCACCCCGATCCGCACCGCGTGGTCGTCGGGCTGAGCTCGCTGGTGCTGGTCTTCCTGCTGCAGCTCGTGCACTCGGCTCCGGACGCGGGCGCCGCCCCGGTGCGCCGCAAGGTGCTCACGCTCACCGCCCAGGGCGTGTTGTCGTACCTGCCACTGCTCTGGTACGGCCTGGCCTGGGGCGCCATGGCGGGCTTCTTCGCGGGCTCCCTGCTGCTCCTGCTGCCGCCCAGATGGGGCTGGACTCTGTACGGGATCACCACGCTCAGCCTGCTCGCACCCGGGATCCACGACGGCCGCGGCGTCATCGACCTGGCGTACATGTGCCAGACGACCGCCCTGACCGGTCTCGTCGTCTACGGCCTGACCCGCATGGAGAGCCTGGTCGCCCAGCTGCACCGGGCCCGCACCGACCTGGCGCGGCTGGCCGTCACCAAGGAGCAGCTGCGCTTCTCCCGGGACCTGCACGACCTCCTCGGGTACAGCCTCTCCGCGATCACCCTCAAGAACGAGCTGATCCACCGCCTCATCCCGGCCCACCCGGTGCGGGCCCGCGAGGAGGTCGACGAGGTGCTGCTGATCTCCCGTCAGGCGCTCGCGGACGTGCGCCGGGTGGCCAGCGGGTACCGCGAGATGTCCCTCACCGCGGAGGTCGCCTCCGCCGAGTCGGTGCTGGCCGCGGCCGAGGTGTCGGTCGAGGTCGAACTGGACGACTCGGTCGGCTCGTTGGGCGTCCAGACCTCCACCGTCTTCGCCACCGTGGTGCGCGAGGGCGTCACCAACCTGCTCCGGCACACCAAGGCCTCGTACTGCCGGATCTCCGCGCGGGTCACGGGCGGCGTGGTCCGGCTCACGATGGTCAACGACGGCCTGGTCACCGGGACCGCGGAGCCCTCCCCGCACAGCGGCTCGGGACTGGGCAACCTGCAGAGCCGGCTGGAGGCCCTCGGGGGCTCGCTGACCGTGGAGAACCGCTCCGCCGGGGACGGCGACGAGGTCTTCTTCCGGCTGGTCGCCGAGGCGCCGGCCCGGGGAGCCGCCGGGGACGACGGTGAGGAGCCGTTCAGCCCGGCGGAAAGCGCACGTTGAAGAACAGAACGCGCTTCCGGTTTTCCGGCTCCGGGCAGCAGCCGCCCCGGGGGCCCTTGGGTAGGATCCGGACACGGAGTCCGACAGGATTGCGCGCTGGTGACGGGGGAACGGACATGATACGGATCCTGCTGGCCGAGGACATGCACATGGTCCGCGGCGCGCTGGTCGCCCTGCTGGGCCTGGAGGACGACCTGAACGTGGTCGTCGAGCTGGAGCGCGGGGACGAGATCCTGAGCGCGGCGCGCGAGCACCGGCCGGATGTGGCCATCATCGACATCGATCTGCCCGGCCTGGACGGACTCAGCGCGGCCGCGCTCCTGCACGAACGCCTCCCGGACTGCCGCACACTGATCCTCACCAGCCTGGGCCGGCCCGGCACCCTGCGCCGGGCGATGTCCGCGCACGTCTCGGGCTTCCTGCTCAAGGACGCCCCGCCCGGGGACCTCGCCCAGGCCGTCCGCCGGGTCGCCGCCGGGCAGCGGGTGGTCGACCCGCAACTGGCGCTCGCCGCCTGGGGCGGCAGCGAGAGCCCGCTCACCACGCGGGAGACCGAGGTGCTGCAACTGGCCGCGCGGGGCACCGAACCGCAGGAGATCGCCGACCAGTTGCATCTGTCGACGGGCACCGTGCGCAACTACCTGACCACCGCCGTGACCAAGCTCAACGCCCGCAACCGGGTCGACGCCATCCGCATCGCCCGCGACGCGTGCTGGCTGCTGTGAGGGGCGCGGTCACCCCACGGTGACCGCGACCCCCGCCCCGGTCAGGTAGTCGAGGATCGACAGGGTCAGCTCGGCGGGCAGCGGCAGCGCCTCGACCATCGCGTCCGGGGTGACGGGCCAGCCGAGGAGCGAGACCACCCACATCGCCTCCGGCCGGTGGATCACCACCCGGTGCTCCAGCGCCCGGCACTCCACCGTGAACGAGGCCCCGTGCACGGCGATCGTCACTCCCGGCCGCAGATGCACCGGACGCTGCGGGGCCAGCCGCACCAGTGAGAAGCCGGCGTTGCGGCGCTCCGGCACCACCGACAGCACCGGACCCTTGAGGTCCTCCAGGCCGAGCGTCCTGATCACCATGTGGGAGAGCCGGCGCAGCACCGGCAGCAGCACGGCGTAGGTGTCCGGCGGCCTGTCCTGCGCGTCCGGCCGGGGCACCAGATTGGCGAGCAGCACGGGACCGAGCTCCATGCGGCGCAGCGCCTCGGCGACCGCGGGCGCCGGGTCCTCGACCCGCTCGGTGCCGGGCGGCCCGCTGAGCGCCAGCGTCCGGCCGTCCTCCTCCCACTCCACCACCACGTCCTCGCGCAGGGACCACAGATGGTGCAGGCGCAGGGCGATGGCCTCCGTGCGTGGCGGGTTCACGGTCAACGGACCTCCTCGGAGCGCCGCGCCGGAGCGGGGCGGTGCGGTTCTGTCCCGCCGGCCCGTTCACGCGCTTCCCCGAGTATGGGGCTGCCGGCGCTCTCGCATGCAGCGAACGGCTCACACGGACGACGTGACGAAATCACGGGTGCCGCCGCCGGACGCGCCCCTGGCCGGTCGCGGAATCGAGTTCTCCTTGAGGGCTCTCTGGCCCAATGGTCGGCGTCCGGGCGCCCGCGCCGCACTGTGCGGACACCGTTCCCAACCGTTCCCCGAGGAGGGGCTCACATGTCCGAACTCCGCTTCACCGAGGAAGACCTCAAGCGGATCCTGCACGCCGCCGCGGGCACCGAGGAGGACCTCGCCGCCGACGGCGACTTCCTCGACACCGAGTTCCTGGCGCTGGGCTACGAGTCGCTCGCGCTGCTGGAGACCTGCAGCCGCATCGAGCGCGAGTACGGCACCGCGCTCGCCGACGACACGCTCGCCGACGCGGTCACCCCGCGGCTGCTCGTCGAGGCCGTGAACCGGCACCTGACCGACCAGGCCATGGCGGCCTGAGAACGCAACGGACCTTTCCGCAGGGAGGCACGCATGACACAGCAGACGACGAGGGCCGGCCGGCGGGTCGCGGTGGTCACGGGCGCGACGAGCGGCATCGGACTCGCGGCGGCCCGGCTGCTCGCGACGCAGGGCCACCGCGTCTTCATCGGAGCGCGCGACGCCGGGAACGTGGCGGCGACGGTCAAGTCGCTCCAGGACGAGGGCCTGGAGGTGGACGGCGGCACGCTCGACGTGCGCTCCGAGGACAGTGTGACGGACTTCGTCCGGGCGGCCGTCGAGCGGTTCGGGACCGTCGACGTCCTGGTCAACAACGCGGGCCGGTCCGGCGGCGGGGTCACCGCCGACCTCTCCGACGACCTGTGGCAGGACGTCATCGACACCAACCTCACCAGCGTCTTCCGGATGACCCGGGCAGTGCTGAACACCGGCGGGCTGCGCGGCAAGGACTGGGGGCGCGTCATCAACATCGCGTCCACCGCAGGCAAGCAGGGCGTGGTGCTCGGCGCCCCCTACTCCGCCTCCAAGCACGGCGTGGTCGGCTTCACCAAGGCGCTCGGCAACGAACTGGCCCCCACCGGCATCACCGTCAACGCGGTCTGCCCCGGCTATGTCGAGACCCCGATGGCCCAGCGGGTGCGCCAGGGCTACGCGGCCGCGTACGACACCTCCGAGGACGCGATCCTGGAGAAGTTCCAGGCCAAGATCCCGCTCGGGCGCTACTCCACCCCCGAGGAGGTGGCCGGACTGGTCGGCTACCTCGCCTCCGACACCGCCGCCTCCATCACCGCGCAGGCCCTCAACGTCTGCGGCGGCCTCGGCAACTTCTGACCCCCACTCGTGACTGGAGAACCGACCATGACCGTCCGTGAAGTGGCCCACGAGATCACGGTCTCGGCGCCCGCCGACGTGGTCTACCGGCTGCTCGCCGAGGTGGCGAACTGGCCGCGGATCTTCCCGCCCACCATCCACGTCGACCACGTCGAACGCGGCGAGCGCGAGGAACGCATCCGGATCTGGGCCACCGCCAACGGCGAGGCCAAGAACTGGACCTCGCACCGCACCCTGGACCCCGGGGCACGGCGCATCACCTTCCGCCAGGAGGTGTCCACCCCGCCGGTCGCCGCCATGAGCGGCACCTGGATCATCGAGACGCTCTCCCCCGACCGCTCCCGGGTCCGGCTGCTGCACGACTACCGGGCGGTCGACGACGACCCGGCGGGGCTGGCGTGGATCGACGAGGCCGTCGACCGCAACTCCCGCAGCGAACTCGCGGCCCTGAAGGAGAACGTCGAACAGGCCTACGCGGCCGAGGACCTGACCTTCTCCTTCGAGGACACCGTGCTCGTCGAAGGCTCCGCCAAGGACGTCTACGACTTCGTCGACGAGGCCCACCTGTGGGCCGAGCGGCTGCCGCACGTGGCGACCGTCCGGCTCACCGAGGACACCCCGGGCCTGCAGACGCTGGAGATGGACACCCGCGCCAAGGACGGCTCGACGCACACCACCAAGTCGTACCGGGTGACCTTCCCGCACCACCGGATCGCCTACAAGCAGGTCACCCTGCCCGCGCTGATGACCCTGCACACGGGCGTCTGGACGTTCACCGAGACGCCCGAGGGGACGGCCGCCACCTCGCAGCACACCGTCACCCTCAACACGGCGAACATCGAGCGGATCCTCGGCCCGGACGCCACCGTCGCCGACGCCCGGGCCTATGTGCACAGCGCGCTCAGCACCAACAGCCTGGCCACCCTCGGTCACGCCAAGGCGTACGCGGAGAACCACCGCTGACCGCCCCGCCGCCGGCCCGCACCCCGTCAGGGGGCGCGGGCCGCCGTGGCGCACCGCGCCCACGCCGGGCTGCAGGGCCTGCCGCCGCAGGAGAAGATCTAGGCTTCCCCTGTAGGACATTCGTTTCGTTTGTGGGGTCCGTGGCGTCGTGAGGGAAGTCCCGTTGAACTTCTGGTCGATCTATCAGCATGGCTTCGCACGCGTCGCCGCGTGCACGGGCCACACCGTCATCGCCGACCCGCACGCCAACGCCGAAGCGGTTCTGCGCCAGGCACGCGGGTGCGCCGACGAGGGGGTCGCCGTCGCCGTCTTCCCCGAGATGGCGCTGTGCGGCTACTCCATCGAGGACCTGCTGCTCCAGGACCCGCTGCTCGACGCGGTCGAGACGGCCCTCCAGGAGGTCGTGACCGGGTCGGCGGACCTGCTGCCGGTGCTGGTCGTCGGCGCCCCGCTGCGCCACCGCAACCGGGTCTACAACTGCGCGGTCGTCGTCCACCGCGGCCGGATCCTCGGGGTGGCGCCCAAGTCGTACCCGCCGAACTACCGCGAGTTCTACGAGCGCCGGCAGATCGCCTCGGGCGACGACGAGCGCGGCGGGACGATCCTGGTCGGCGGCGAGCCCGTGCCGTTCGGCGTGGACCTGCTGTTCGCGGCGGACGACGTCCCCGGCCTGGTGCTGCACGCGGAGATCTGCGAGGACATGTGGGTGCCGGTGCCGCCGAGCGCCGAGGCGTCCCTGGCCGGCGCGACCGTCCTCGCCAACCTCTCCGGCAGCCCTATCACCGTCGGCCGGGCCGAGGACCGCAGGCTGCTGTGCCGGTCGGCGTCCTCGCGCTGCCTCGCCGCCTACGTCTACGCGGCGGCCGGCCTCGGCGAGTCGACCACCGACCTGTCCTGGGACGGCCAGACGATGATCTACGAGAACGGGGCACTGCTCGCCGAGTCCGACCGCTTCCCGCTCGGCGACCAGTTCGCGGTGGCCGACGTCGACCTCGACCTGCTGCGGCAGGAGCGGCAGCGGATGGGCACCTTCGACGACAACCGGCGCACCCACGCCACCCGCACCGCGGACTTCCGGACGGTGGCGTTCCGGCTCGACCCGCCGACCGCCGACCTGGGGCTCCGGCGCCGCGTCGAGCGCTTCCCGTTCGTGCCCGCCGACCCCGACCGCCTCGCCCTGGACTGCTACGAGGCGTACAACATCCAGGTCGCGGGGCTCCAGCAGCGGCTCGCCGCGATCGGCGGTCCCAAGGTGGTCATCGGGGTCTCCGGCGGCCTGGACTCCACGCACGCGCTGATCGTCGCCGCCCGGGCGATGGACCGGGCGGGCCGCCCGCGCGGCGACATCCTCGCCTTCACCCTGCCCGGCTTCGCCACCAGCGACCACACCAAGGACAACGCCCACCGGCTGATGCGCGCGCTCGGCGTCACCGCCGCCGAGCTGGACATCACGCCGACCGCGCGGCTGATGCTGAAGGAGATGGGCCACCCCTTCGCCTCCGGCGAGCCGGTGTACGACGTCACCTTCGAGAACGTCCAGGCCGGCCTGCGCACCGACTACCTGTTCCGGCTGGCCAACCAGCGCGGCGGCATCGTGCTCGGCACCGGCGACCTCTCCGAGCTGGCGCTCGGCTGGTCCACGTATGGCGTCGGCGACCAGATGAGCCACTACAACGTCAACTCCGGGGTGCCCAAGACGCTGATCCAGCACCTGATCCGCTGGGTCATCAGTAGCGGCCAGTTCGACGAGGAGACCGGCGAGATCCTGGCCGCGATCCTCGACACCGAGATCAGCCCCGAGCTGGTGCCGGGCGAGGAGATGCAGTCCACCGAGTCCAAGATCGGCCCGTACGCGCTGCACGACTTCACCCTCTTCCACGTGCTGCGCTACGGCTTCCGGCCCTCCAAGACCGCCTTCCTGGCCTGGCACGCCTGGCACGACGCGGACGCGGGCGCCTGGCCGCCCGGCTTCCCCGAGGCCGAGCGGGTGGCGTACGACCTGCCGGAGATCCGGCACTGGCTGGAGGTCTTCTGCCGCCGCTTCTTCGCGTTCGCCCAGTTCAAGCGCTCGGCCATGCCGAACGGGCCGAAGGTCTCGGCGGGCGGCTCCCTCTCGCCGCGCGGCGACTGGCGGGCGCCCTCCGACGGCAACGCGCGCGTCTGGCTCGCCGACCTCGACCGCTTCGACCTGCCGGCGGCCGAGCGCTAGTGCCGGGCCCCGTCAGTTGTTCCATGTCTCGTCGTACGGGTCGTGCGGCACCGGGACCGGTGTCGCCGACGTGACCTTCAGATACGGGACCGGGCCGTTGTTGACGGGGTCGTGGGTGAGCCGCGGGGCGTAGGTGCCGGTGACCTCCAGCCAGGCGTCCGGGCGCAGGACCGGCGGCAGCTGGCCGGTCAGGGCGATCTTGACCGGCTGGGCGTCCGCGGCACAGCAGTTGAGGGCCATGCGGACCAGATAGGGCGCGCCCGAGTGGTCCAGGGCGAGGAAGCCGGTGACCCGCACCGGCCTGCCGTGCAGGGAGCGGCCGTTCCCGTAGGCCGCGCGGGAGGCGTAGTCGACGACGGACAGCGGCACCGGGTCGCCGGCCGGCAGCGGGCCGAGGGCGTACGGCTTCTGCAGGGCCGTGCCGGCGCGCAGGGCGCTGTAGGAGCCGAGGGCCGGCGGGGCGATCAGGATGAGGGCGAGCAAAGGCAGCAACAGCAGCCAGGAGATGCGGGGTTCGGGGTGGGAGTGCCCCTCCGGGCGCTCCGGGCGGCGGCCGCGCCGGCGTTCGTACCAGGCCGTCGCCAGCGCCGCCGCGATCAGCACCGCGCCCGAGGCCAGCAGCAGCGGCTGCAGCCCCGCCTTGACGTAGCGCAGATACAGGCCGGTGCTGCCCGCGTGCAGCAGGGCGGCGCCGAGCAGGAACATGACGGCGGCCTGGGCCTGGCGGTTCACAGCAGCACCGTCCCGGTGACGACCGCGCCCGTGACGGCGAGCACGAAGGTGGCGGGGGCGAAGCGGAGCGCGAAGCCACGGCCGAAGGTGCCGGCCTGCATCGCGAAGAGCTTGAGGTCGATCATCGGTCCCACCACCAGGAACACCAGCTTGGCCGTCAGCGAGAACTGGGTGAGGGAGGCCGCGACGAACGCGTCCGCCTCCGAGCAGATGGAGAGCAGCACCGCCAGGACGGCGAGGGCGATCACGGAGACCAGCGGGTTGCCCGCGGCCGTGCGCAGCCATACCGCCGGGGTCGCCGCCTTCAGCGTGGCCGCGGCCATCGCACCCAGCACCAGGAAGCCCCCGGCGTGCATGGTGTCGTGCCGGACCGAGTTCCAGAACGCCTCCCCCTTGGTCGCGCCCTCGTGCGCGCCGTGGGCCGGCGGGCGCATCCAGTCCGTGCGGCCCAGGCGCTGCCACAGCCAGCCCATCGCGCACGCCACCAGCAGGCTCGCCAGGAACCGGCCCAGCACCATCTCCGGGTTCCGCGGGAAGGCCACGGCGGTGGCGGTGAGCACGATCGGGTTGATCGCGGGCGCGGAGAGCAGGAAGGCGAGGGCGGCGGCCGGGGTCACGCCCCGGCGGACCAGGGCGCCCGCCACCGGCACCGACGCGCACTCGCAGCCCGGCAGCACCGCGCCCGCGACACCCGCGACGGGGACCGCGAGCGCCGGGTGGCGCGGGAGGGCGCGGGCGAAGAAGGACGGAGGCACGAACACCGCGATCGCCGCCGAGAGCAGCACGCCGAGGACCAGGAACGGCAGCGCCTGCACGGTCACCGCCACGAACACCGTCATCCAGCTCTGCATCAGCGGGCTGCCGAGGGCGCCGCGGATCGGGGACTGGGCGAGCACCGCCAGCACCAGCGCCAGGGTCAGCACCAGCGGGGAGCTGAGCCGCCGGCCCTCCTGGTCATCCGAAGGGCGTGCCGGGGCCGATGCGTCGGCGCCGGGCGGGGCGTCCTCGATGATGGCCACGGGCGGGTTACCTCCGGCTGGTGAGCTGCCTCCCCCTCAGTACGCGGCTCGTCCCGCGAACGTTCATCCCGTTGCTGGAACCACTTCTCTCCTTGGGGCAGTCTTTTCCCTCGTGGCGAGCGTTCCGTATCAAGGGGGGCCAGGCGGCCCGCACATGGTGGTCTGCGGGGACGACGGGCTGGCGCACCGGCTGGCCGCCGAGCTGCGCGGGGTCTACGGCGAGCAGGTCACCCTCGTGGTGCCGCCGAACGGACGCACGGCCGGGCCGCCGGTGGTCGGGCGGGCCCGGGCCGCGTCGGCGGCGCTGCTGGACCGCGTGGTCAGCGCCGCGGTCGGCCGGGGCGGCGCACCGGCCGCGCCCGCCTCTGCGACGACGGGCAACGGCACCGGCGACCGGGTGCTGGAGGCCGTCGAACTCACCGAGGCCGTGCTCGCCGAGGCCGGGGTGGCACGGGCCGCCGCGCTCGCCCTCGTCCATGACGACGACGAGACCAACATCCGCGCCGCGCTCACCGCCCGCCGCCTCAACCCCCGGCTGCGGCTCGTCCTGCGGCTCTACAACCGTCGGCTGGGCCAGCACATCGAGGAACTCCTCGACCAGGCGGCCGCGTTGGCGTACGGGGACGACGAGGGGGGCGCCGAGGCGTCGACCACCGTGCTGTCCGACGCGGACACCGCCGCGCCCGCCCTGGCCGCGACCGCCGTCGCCGGCACCAGCAAGGTCGTGCAGACCGAGGGGCTGCTGCTGCGCGCCGTGGAACGCCCGCTGCCCGGCGACGGGCAGCCCACCGGTTCCGGGCTGTACACCCTGGCCCTGCTGTCGGGCGGCGATCCGGGCGGCCCGGACGGCAACGGGGAGCAGGAGCCGCGGCTGCTGCCGGACGACGAGGAGGTGCGGCGGGCCGGCGGGCGGGGTCGTCGGTGATCAGTTCGAGCAGTGCGGTGGTCAGCGCCTGCCGG
>NZ_JBSGDB010000142.1:0-19354 GCF_053602155.1 Streptomyces sp. NPDC004561 | reverse complement strand
ACGTCACACCAACCACTCTCCCCCCCCCCCCCCCTCTCCGCTCGGGCCCCGCGCCGGGCGTCCGGCGGCCCCCCCGCCCGGCCCCCCCCCCCGCCCCCCGGCGGCCTCCCGCAGCAGCCGACGTACGTCGACGGCCGCGGTTACGACGACGGCGGCGGCTACGACGACTACGACGGCGGCTACAGCAGCGGCCAGGTCTACGGCAGCCCCGGCGGCTACGGACCGGGCGACGGGCCGGAAGGCGCCGGGCGCCCCGCGCCGAACTGGCGGCGGCGGATCAAGTGGACGGCGATCACCCTGGCGACCGTGCTGATCGTCACATCGGTCGGGACCTACTTCTGGGCCGACTCCAAGCTGCGCCGCGAGGTCGACATGTCGAAGGTCATCGACCGGCCGCAGTCGGGCTCGGGCACGAACTACCTGATCGTCGGCTCGGACAGCCGCGAGGGCATGACCAGGGCGGACGAGCAGAAACTGCACACCGGTGCCGCCCAGGGCAAGCGCACGGACTCGATGATGATCCTGCACGTCGGCGACAACGGCGACACGCTCGTCTCGCTGCCGCGTGACTCGGACGTGGAGATCCCGTCGTACCAGGGGTCGACCACCGGGAAGACCTACCCGGCGAGAGGCCGGCACGAGAAGCTGAACGCGGCCTACGCCGAGGACGGCCCGACGCTGCTGGTCCGCACGATCGAGTACAACACCGGTCTGCACATCGACCACTACGTGGAGATCGGCTTCCAGGGCTTCGCGAACATCGTGGACGCGGTCGGCGGCGTCGACATCACCATCGACAAGGGCTTCAAGGACAAGTGGTCCGGCGCCGACTTCAAGGCCGGCGAGCAGACGCTCGACGGCCAGCAGGCGCTCGCCTTCGTGCGTACCCGGCACGCGTTCGCCGCGTCCGACCTGCAGCGCACCAAGAACCAGCAGAAGTTCCTGTCGGCGCTGGCCCACCAGGTGGCCACCCCGGCGACGATCCTGAACCCCTTCAAGTTCTATCCGACCATGGGCGCGGGCCTGGACTCCCTGATCGTCGACAAGGACATGTCCCTGTGGGACCTGGGCTCCATGTTCTGGGCGATGAAGGGTGTCAACGGCGGTGACGGCACGTCGCTGAACATGCCCATCTCCGGCTCCACCGGCGGCAACCTCGTGTGGGACAAGTCGAAGGTGAAGACCCTGGTGAACGAGCTGAACAACGACCAGAAGGTGACGGTCTCCGGCAACTAGGCCGTCAGGAGCGGCAGTTCGGGGCGGGGAAAGGCCGAGTGCCCTTCCCCGCCCCGTTCGTCGTGCCGCCGGGAAGGCCGCCCGGCACCGGTCCGGGCGCGTACTGTGAGCGATCATGCGCGAACGACCCACCGGTCGAGCACGGTTCGCGCCTGTGACCAAGGGTCTGTGGGGGGCTCGGCACCGCGTCGCGACGAACGACCGTGGTGCCGCCCGGGGGCGGGAGGGTCAGGGTCATGACACGAGGCAGTGTGCGCGGCGAGGGGGCGGTACCCCGCCCCCGGAAGGCCGCACCCGACGGGGGCGGGGCCAAGGACGGACGGGGCGGCCGTCGGCGGAGCGGGGCCCGCGAACGCCCCACGGGCTCCGGATCGCCGCGCCCCGGGCGCCGGATACTGCGCTGGTCGGCGATGACGCTGGCAGTCGTCGTACTCGGCACCGCCGGCGCGGGTTACCTCTACTACCGGCACCTCAACGCCAACATCGAGAAGGACAGGCTCAACCTGGGCGACTCCGACGTGCCCAAGGCGTCCCCGAACGCCGACGGCCAGACCCCGCTGAACGTCCTGCTGATCGGCTCGGACAGCCGCAACAGCGCGGAGGACCTCAAGCTCGGCGGGTCCAGGGCGGACGTGGGCCGCCCGCCGCCGGCGGACGTGCAGATGCTGGTGCACGTCTCGGCCGACCGGACCAACATGTCCGTGATCAGCCTCCCGCGCGACACGATGATCCCGATCCCCCGGTGCACCGACCCGCACACCGGCCGCAGGTACCCGGCCTCCACCCTGGCCATGGCGAACGACTCGCTGGGCCGCGGGGGCCCCGGCTGCACGGTCGCCACCTGGCAGAGTCTGACCAAGATCCATATCGATCACTTCATGATGGTCGACTTCTCCGGCGTGGTCTCGATGGCGAGCGCCATCGGCGGCGTCCCGGTCTGCGTCAAGCAGAACGTGTGGTCGCACACCTTCGACGGTCACGGCTCGGGCCTGAAGCTGAAGAAGGGCACCACGTACGTCAAGGGGCCCCAGGCCCTGCAGTGGCTGCGCACCCGTTACGGCTTCGAGGACGGCACCGACCTCGGCCGTACCCACGCCCAGCACATGTACATGAACGCGATGGTGCGTCAGCTGCGCGAGAAGGCGACGCTGGACGACCCCGGCGCGATGCGTGACCTGGCGGAGACCGCCACCAAGGCGCTGAAGGTCGACGACGGCCTGGGGACGATCAAGAAGCTGTACGACCTGTCCGAGGATCTCAAGCGGGTCCCCACCCAGCGCATCACGATGACCACGCTGCCGACCCTGCAGTGGTCCCAGGACCACAACCGGCTCGTGCCCGCGCCCGAGGACGCCGACCAGCTCATCTCGATGGTCCGCGACGACACGCCGCTGGACGGACGCGGCGCGAAGAAGAGGACCGAGGAGAAGACGAGGACTCCCGCGAACCCGGACGACAGGATCGCGGTGCAGGTACGCAACGGCACCGGAGCGGACGGCCGGCCCCCGGCGGGCGCTCGCGGTCTCCCAGGTCCTGCGGGACAAGGGGTTCACCCGGGCCGCGGCGGACGCGACGGCCGTCTCGGAGCCCACGACCGTCGTGCTCTATCCCGGCGGCGGCCTGGGGGGCGACGCCCAGGCGGTTGCCGATGCGCTCGGGGTTCCGCCGAAGCAGGTGCGCGAGTCGGCCGGCGTCTCGGGCGTCACGCTGGTCGTGGGCTCCGACTGGCGCGCCGGCACCGCGTACAAGGCACCCGCCCGGCCGACGAAGGCGCCCTCCTCGGCGGCCGTGCTCCCCGGCGACGAGAAGGCCGCCTGCATGGACGTGCAGAAAGGATTCACCTGGTAAGCCGGGCCCAGGCGGCGGGCCACAAGGAATCAAGGGCACCCGCGCGGGGTGCCCTTGGGGGTGTCAGGGGGCCTGGGTCACATGCCGACGCCCGCCATCGCACGGCAGGTCTCCGCACAGCGGCGACACGCCTCGGCACAGCGCATCATCTGCTGGTCGTCCGGCATGGACATACACGCCTCGGCGCACATGTCGCAGACCTTGGCGCAGAGCATGCACATCTCGGCGGACATGGGCGAGCGCCGCATCATCATGTCGGCGCACATGCGAGTCGTCTCGGAGCAGTCCATGAGCGCGCGCATGACCCGCATCTGCTGCTGGCCACCCTTCTGCATGCAGGCGCTCATGGACTCCTCGCACATGCTGTGGCAGTTCATGCAGGCCTCGATGCAGTCCTGCATCTGCTGAGTGAGGGCAGGCATCATTTCGGACTGGGTCATGGCTCCTCCTGGGAGGCGGGGGCCCGGGCCGGGCCCCGTGTGCTTCCGTCCTACGTCCCCCCAGCCCACCCCGCATGTGACCGACCGGTCGTAAGGGCCGCCCGGACGCACGGAAGGCGCCCCGTGGGGCGCCTTCCTGGAGAACCCGAGCCGCGACCGGTTACGGCAGGTTGCGGGCCATCACGATCCGCTGGACCTGGTTCGTGCCCTCATAGATCTGCGTGATCTTCGCGTCGCGCATCATGCGCTCGACCGGGTAGTCGCGGGTGTAGCCGTAGCCGCCGAGGAGCTGGACGGCGTCGGTGGTGACCTCCATCGCCACGTCCGAGGCGAAGCACTTGGCGGCGGCGCCCAGGTAGGTGAGGTCGGCGTCGCCGCGCTCCGAGGCGGCCGCGGCCTGGTAGGTGAGGGCGCGGGCCGCCGAGATCTTCATGGACATGTCGGCGAGCATGAACTGGATGCCCTGGAAGTCGGCGATCGCCTTGCCGAACTGCTTGCGCTCCTGGACGTAGCCCTTGGCGTAGTCGAGGGCGCCCTGCGCGACACCGAGGGCCTGGGCGGCGATGGTGATGCGGGTGTGGTCCAGGGTCTTCATCGCCGTGGCGAAGCCGGTGCCCTCCTCGCCGATCATGCGGTCGGCGGGTATGCGGACGTTGTCGAAGTAGACCTCGCGGGTCGGGGAGCCCTTGATGCCGAGCTTCTTCTCCGGGGCGCCGAAGGAGACACCCGGGTCGGACTTCTCGACGACGAACGCGGAGATGCCCTTGGAGCGCTTCTCCGGGTCGGTCACGGCCATCACCGTGTAGTACTCGGACACGCCCGCGTTGGTGATCCAGCGCTTCACGCCGTTGAGGATCCAGTGGTCGCCGTCGCGGACCGCCTTGGTCTTCATGCCGACCGCGTCCGAGCCCGCCTCCGGCTCGGAGAGGCAGTACGAGAACATCGCCTCGCCCCTGGCGAGCGGGGTCAGGTACTTCTTCTTCAGGTCCTCGCCGCCGGAGAGGATCACCGGCAGCGAGCCCAGCTTGTTCACGGCCGGGATGAGGGAGGAGGACACGCAGGCGCGGGCCACCTCCTCGATCACGATGACCGTCGCGAGCGCGTCGGCGCCGGCGCCGCCGTACTCCTCGGGGACGTGCACGGCGGCGAGGTCGTTGGCGACGAGGGCGTCGAGGGCCTCCTGCGGGAAGCGGGCCTCCTCGTCCACCGCCGCGGCGTACGGCGCGATCTTCGCCTCGACCAGGGAACGGACGGCGTCCCGGAGCATGTCGTGCTCCTCGGACGGGCGGTACAGGTCGAAGTCAGCCGATCCGGCCACGGTCTCTCACGCTCCAAAGACGCAGTGATACTGACGCTAATTACCGTTAAGTAACTCAAATTTTAGAGGCCCGCCCCACGGCCGCCTACGTGAGCTTGGCGACAGCGGGAAAGTTGCCCGGTGAAAGGCCCGACTATGCTCAGGCACCGCACGAGAGAGTCCCCGAGCTGGAGCGCATCCATGAGCCTGAAGATCACCGTGATCGGCACCGGGTACCTCGGCGCCACGCACGCCGCGGCCATGGCCGAGCTGGGGTTCGAGGTGCTGGGCCTGGACGTCGTGCCCGAGAAGATCGCGATGCTGGAGCGCGGTGAGACCCCGATGTACGAGCCGGGGCTCGAGGAACTGCTGCGCAGGCATGTCGCGGGCTTCGAGGGATCCTCCGGCCGGCTGCGGTTCACCACGGACTGGGCCGAGGTCGGAGCCTACGGCGATGTGCACTTCGTGTGCGTGAACACCCCGCAGAAGCACGGCGAGTACGCGTGCGACATGTCGTACGTCGACTCCGCGATCGCCTCCCTCGCCCCGCACCTGCACGGCCCCGCCCTGGTCGTCGGCAAGTCGACGGTGCCCGTCGGCTCCGCCGAGCGGCTGGCCGCCCACCTGTCCGAGCACGCGCCGGCCGGCGCGGACGCGGAGCTGGCCTGGAACCCCGAGTTCCTGCGCGAGGGCTTCGCCGTCGAGGACACGCTGCACCCGGACCGGATCGTGGCCGGGGTGCGCAGCGAGCGGGCCGAGAAGCTGCTGCGCGAGGTGTACGCGACGCCGATCGGCGACGGCACCCCGTTCGTCGCCACCGACTTCCCGACCGCCGAGCTGGTGAAGACCGCCGCGAACTCCTTCCTGGCGACCAAGATCTCCTTCATCAACGCGATGGCGGAGGTGTGCGAGGCCGCGGGCGGTGACGTGGCCAGGCTGGCGGAGGCCATCGGGTACGACGACCGGATCGGGAAGAAGTTCCTGCGCGCCGGGATCGGCTTCGGCGGCGGCTGCCTGCCCAAGGACATCCGGGCGTTCATGGCGCGGGCCGGTGAGCTGGGCGCGGACCAGGCGCTGACGTTCCTGCGGGAGATCGACTCCATCAACATGCGCCGGCGCGGCCAGATGGTGGAGATGACCCGGGAGGCGCTCGGCGGCGGCTCCTTCCTCGGCAAGCGGGTCGCGGTGCTCGGCGCCACCTTCAAGCCGGACTCGGACGACGTCCGTGACTCGCCCGCGCTGAACGTGGCCGGCCAGATCCACCTCCAGGGCGGCCAGGTGACCGTGTACGACCCGAAGGGCATGGACAACGCCCGCAGGGTCTTCCCGACCCTGGGGTACGCCGACTCGGCGCTGGAGGCGGTCCGGGGCGCGGACGTCGTGCTGCACCTGACCGAGTGGCGGGAGTTCCGGGAGCTGGACCCGGCGGCGCTCGGCGAGGCGGCGGCGGTCCGGCTGGTCCTGGACGGGCGCAACGCCCTCGACCCGGAGCTGTGGCGGCGGGCCGGCTGGACGTACCGGGCGATGGGCCGCCCGACCGCATAGCACCTACGGCGCTGGTGACGCCGGTTCGGCCGAGGCTCAGTCGGCCGAACCGGCGTCTTCCCGCATTCTGCACCATCGGACACATACGTGGCCGATGAACTCCGCGTGTCCTGCGCCGTCACCGCTCCCTGGCACGGTAACGGCGCATCTTCGCGCGGGCCCCGCACACCTGCATCGAGCACCAGCGGCCGCGTCCGGCGGGGCTGCGGTCGTAGTACGCCCAGTGGCAGGTGTCGGCCACGCAGGCCTTCAGCCGGGTCCAGGTGCCCGCGACCAGTGCCTCGGCGACGGCGGCGGCGACCCGGGACAGCAGCGGCCCCCCGTCGGCCGGGGCGAGGGCCGCGGAGCCGTCGTGGTCCGCCACGGCCACGTACAGGGGGGCCCGGGACAGCAGCTCGCCGAGCGGGGTCACCGTGCGGTGCGGCGGGTGGCCGGCGTGGGCCAGCAGCACGGCCCGCAGCGACTCGCGCAGGGCGCGCGCGTCCGGCACCTCGTCCTCGGTGATGCCGAGGCTCGCCCGGGTGTCCGCCGTGTCGAGCGAGTCGTGTCCCGTCTCGATGTCCAGGGTGTTCACCAGGGACTCGATCAGGGCCAGGCCGCCGGGGGCGGCCGATCTCTCGCTCATGCCTGCGAGTCACCTCC
The DNA here is from genome assembly GCF_053602155.1 of Streptomyces sp. NPDC004561. Taxonomy (NCBI): domain Bacteria; kingdom Bacillati; phylum Actinomycetota; class Actinomycetes; order Kitasatosporales; family Streptomycetaceae; genus Streptomyces; species Streptomyces sp. NPDC004561. The sequence continues at coordinate 12,346 of NZ_JBSGDB010000142.1, read as the reverse complement.
GGAATTCGATTGCGAGGTTACCGCCGATGCGGGAGCATGCGGTAACCGTTACTGGTTACCCGCATCCAGGGGTAACACGAGGAGGTAGTCATGGCTCTCGCCAAGCTCGGTGTCGTGGTCCTGGACTGTCCCGACCCCCGTGCGCTGGCCGGCTTCTACGCCGATGTGCTGGGCGGCACGGTGGAGGGCGACGGGGAGTGGGTGGACCTCGCGGTGCCCGGCGGGCAGGCGCTGGCCTTCCAGCGGGCGCCCGGGTTCGTGCCGCCGAAGTGGCCCGCTCCGGACGACTCGCAGCAGTTCCATCTGGACCTGGTGGTGGAGGACCTGGACGCGGCGGAGCGGGGGGTGCTGGAGCTGGGGGCCCGGCCGCTGGACGCCGAGGACCGCGCGCGGACCTTCCGTGTCTACGCCGACCCGGCAGGGCACCCGTTCTGCCTGTGCGCATGCTGAGCGTCCCGAAGGAGGACACCATGGCGCCCGTCGCCCGATTCCGTAACGTCGTGCTCGACTGTCCCGACCCGCACGCGCTGGCCGCCTTCTACGCGGCGGTGGCCGGCGGCAGCCCGCAGCCCGAGGACGACGACTGGGTGGTCCTGCAGATCCCGGGCGGCCCGCGGCTCGGCTTCCAGCGGGCCGAGGGGTATGTCCCGCCGGAATGGCCGCGCGCGGACCGCAACGGCCAGCAGTTCCACCTGGACTTCGACGCGGGCCCGAGCTGGGCGGACGTCGACGCGGCCCATGAGCGGGTGCTCGCGCTGGGCGCCCGGCCGCTGGACCTGGAGGACCGGGAGAAGAAAGACTTCCAGGTGTACGCCGACCCCGCCGGGCATCCTTTCTGCCTGTGCCGGATCGAGCACCCGTGAGGGTCCCCTGGTTCTAGGGGGCGTCCAGGTCCGCGATCCTCGCGGTGGACGCCTCCCGGCGGTTCTGCACGATCCGGGCGACGCATTCGGCGCTGCGCAGCATCCGCTGCACGTTTCCCCAGGTCAGCAGGGACAGCTCGGTCGCGGACCAGCCGCGGCGGAACAGTTCGGCGATCAGGTGCGGATAGCGGGAGGCGTCGGCGAGGTCACGGGGGTGGGTGGTCCCGGAGTCGTAGGTGCCGGACAGGCCCACGGATTCGGGGCCGGCCACGTCGCGGACGTGGTCGAGGTGGTCGGCGACGTCCCGGACGGTCGTACCGGTCTGCTCGGCGGTCAGCGGCACCATGCACAGGCCCCTGGCCTCGCCGAGCGCGGCGAGCAGGTCGTCGGGCAGGTTGGCGGGGTGCGGGCGCAGGGCGCGGGCCGCGGAGCGGGTGCACAGCACGGGTGCCCGGGACAGGGCCACGGTGCGTGCCGCGGTGGCGTCGGACGCGCCCGAGAGGTCGGCGAGGACGCCGAGCCGGTTCATCTCGCGGACGACCTCCTCACCGAACCGGGTCAGCCCCGCCCCGCCGGCCCAGGCCGTGCCCGCGAGGGTGAGCACGCGCAGGCCGAGGAGGTGCAGGATGCGCAGGAGGGCGAGGGAGTCGTCCAGCGCGGCACCGGGCGCGGGGCCCAGCACGACCGCGACCCGGCCGCAGTTGCGGGCGTCGATGAGCTCGCCCGCGGTGCGCGCCAGCCGCAGTCCTTCCGGGTGCCCCTCGGCCACCGCGCGCACCAGGTCCAGCTGTTCCAGGGTGGCCGTCGCCGCGTGGCCGGCGCCGGTCCCGTCCGGCAGGTGCAGCGACCAGAACAGGGCGCCGACATGTCCCTCGCGCAGCCGGGGCACGTCGGTGTCGACGGCGGCCTCGCCCAGCTCCAGGTCGTAGCAGGGGAGATGGCGCAGGGTCCAGGGCAGGCCGCTGTAGCCGTCGGCCACCGGGTGGGCGGCCAGCAGGTCGTTCGCCCGCCGCAGGGTGTCGCCGGACGGGTCCTCGGCGAAGGGGTCGTCCGGCAGGTCCTCGTCCTCGCCGACCTCGGCCGTGAGGGGGATGTCGTCCTGCAGGTCGGCCATGGCGGGCTCCGTACGTCGTCGTGAGCTGCGTCGTGGTGGGGCGTAGGGCCACCGTCGCACGGAGGGAAGAAGAGCTTCCTGGTGAGTGGGGCGTTCGGGGGTACGCCGCTCAGGCCCCTCCGGTCTCTCCGATCACGTCGTACGGGACTGGTGCTTCGGGTGCGCGGGGCGGGGCGGACGGCTGTCCCGCCCGCCCCGTGCCGGTCAGCCGTCGAGGGACTCGATGGTGGCGTTGGAGGGCGCGTGCGTGGCCTGGAGGCCGCGGGCCACGTCCTCCGCCGCGCCCAGCACCCGTACCGCGTTCTGCCAGGTCAGCTTGGCCAGGTCGGCCTTGGACCAGCCGCGGTCCAGCAGCTCGGCGAGCAGGTTCGGATAGCCGGAGACGTCGTTGAGGCCGTCCGGGGTGAACACGGTGCCGTCGTAGTCGCCGCCCACGCCGATGTGGTCGATGCCGGCGATCTCGCGCATGTGGTCCAGGTGGTCCGCCACCGTCGACACCGTGGCGACCGGGCGCGGGTTGCGCTCCTCGAAGGCGCGGTGGAGCTTCATCGCCTCGGGGCCGCTGTCCAGGTGGTGCAGGCCGTGGGCGCGCAGGTTCTCGTCGGCCGCGGCCGTCCAGTCCACGGCCGCCTGGAGCACGAACTTCGGGACGAACGTCGCCATGGCGACGCCGCCGTTGGCGGGCAGCCGCTCCAGGACGTCGTCGGGGATGTTGCGGGGGTGGTCGCACACCGCGCGGGCGGAGGAGTGCGAGAAGACCACCGGCGCCGAGGTGGCGTCCAGCGCGTCCCGCATGGTGGTGGGGGCCACGTGGGAGAGGTCGACCAGCATGCCGAGCCGGTTCATCTCCCGGACCACCTCGCGGCCGAAGGCGGTCAGGCCCCCGGCCCTCGGCTCGTCGGTCGCGGAGTCCGCCCAGTCCACGTTGTGGTTGTGGGTGAGCGTCAGATAGCGCACGCCGAGCCCGTACAGGCAGCGCAGGGTGCCGAGCGAGTTGGCGATGGAGTGGCCGCCCTCGGCGCCCATCAGCGAGGCGATACGGCCGTCCGCGCGCGCCGTCTCCATGTCCGCGGCCGTCAGCGCGGGCGCCAGGTCCGCGGGGTAGCGGGCCAGCATCTGCCGGACGCAGTCGATCTGCTCCAGCGTCGCGGCGACCGCCCCGGGCAGGTCGGCGGGCACGAACACCGACCAGTACTGGGCGCCGACCCCGCCGTCGCGCAGCCGGGGCAGGTCGGTGTGCAGGCTCGCGTTCTGGGGCTCGGCGATGTCCAGGGTGTCCAGGTCGTAGCCGGCCTTCATGCGCAGCGCCCACGGCAGGTCGTTGTGGCCGTCGACGACCGGGAACTCGCGCAGCAGCTCGCGGGCCTCGTCAAGGGACGCCACGGCGGTCACTTCCCGAAGCCGAAGCCGCTGCCCGCGCCCTCGACCTTGGAGCGCAGCCGCTTGCCCTTCTCGGTGGCCTGGTCGTTGAGGTCCTGCTGGAAGTCGCGCATCCGGTGCAGCAGGTCCTCGTCATGCGTGGCGAGGATGCGGGCCGCGAGGAGGCCGGCGTTGCGGGCGCCGGCGACGGAGACCGTGGCGACCGGGACACCGGCCGGCATCTGCACGATCGACAGCAGGGAGTCCATGCCGTCGAGGTACTTCAGCGGCACGGGCACGCCGATGACCGGCAGCGGGGTGACGGAGGCGAGCATGCCCGGCAGATGGGCGGCGCCCCCGGCACCGGCGATGATCACCTTCAGGCCGCGGTCGGCGGCCTGCTCACCGTAGGTGATCATCTCGCGGGGCATGCGGTGCGCGGAGACGACGTCGACCTCGTACGCGATCTCGAACTCGTCCAGGGCCTTGGCGGCGGCTTCCATGACGGGCCAGTCGGAGTCCGACCCCATGACGATGCCTACAACGGGGCTCATTCGGTGATCGTGCCTCTCAGGTAGCCGGCTGCGTGACGGGCGCGCTCCAGCACGTCGTCCAGGTCGTCGCCGTAGGTGTTGACGTGTCCGACCTTACGGCCGGGCTTCACGTCCTTGCCGTACATGTGGATCTTGAGCTTGGGGTCGCGGGCCATGCAGTGCAGGTACGCGGAGTACATGTCCGGGTAGTCGCCGCCCAGGACGTTGACCATGACCGTCCACCTGGCGCGCGGCCGCGGGTCGCCCAGCGGGAGGTCGAGGACCGCGCGGACGTGGTTGGCGAACTGGGACGTGATCGCGCCGTCCTGGCTCCAGTGGCCGGAGTTGTGCGGGCGCATCGCCAGTTCGTTGACGAGGATGCGGCCGTCGCGCGTCTGGAACAGCTCCACGGCGAGGTGCCCTACGACGCCCAGTTCCTTGGCGATGGTCAGGGCCATCTCCTCGGCCCTGAGCGCCAGGTCCTCCGCCAGGTCGGGAGCGGGCGCGATCACGGTGTCGCACACGCCGTCGACCTGCCGGGACTCCACCACCGGGTAGGCGACGGCCTGGCCGTGCGGGGAGCGGACGACGTTGGCGGCCAGCTCGCGGACGTAGTCGACCTTCTCCTCGGCGAGGACCGGCACGCCCGCCCGGAACGGCTCGGCGGCCTCCTCGGCGGAGTCGACGACCCACACGCCCTTGCCGTCGTAGCCGCCCCGGACGGTCTTGAGGACCACCGGGAACCCGTCGCCCTCGGCCGCGAACGCGGCCACGTCGGCCGGGTCGGCGACGATCCGGTGCCGTGGGCACGGGATGCCGATCGCGTCGAGCCTGGCGCGCATCACCCCCTTGTCCTGGGCGTGCACCAGCGCCTCGGGCCCCGGGCGCACGGGGATGCCGTCCGCCTCCAGGGCTTCGAGGTGCTCGGTCGGCACGTGCTCGTGATCGAAGGTGATCACGTCACAGCCGCGCGCGAACTCTCGCAGCGTGTCCAGGTCGCGATAGTCGCCGATGACGACATCGTGCACGACCTGCGCCGCGGAATCCTGAGGGGTGTCACTGAGAAGCTTGAACCTGATGCCCAACGGGATGCCCGCCTCGTGCGTCATACGCGCGAGCTGCCCCCCGCCGACCATGCCGACTACCGGGAACGTCACACCTATAGCGTATCGGCCGCGCCGGAGCCGCCGGATCACGTCCCCGCCCGGGACTCTTACCCGCCGCTTTCCGGTCTCTTTCCGACCTGTTTCCCGGTCATGGCCTGGTCCACAGGCGGCGGCGGGTTCACCTGGATAGCATGGCGTGGTTGACGAAACCTACCGACGGGAGCTGCAACACCATGGAACAACGTTCCTCGGGGCTGCAACGGCTCGTGGGCGAGTTGGCCAAGTTCGGCGCCGTCGGCGGCGCCGGCGTTCTTGTCAATCTCGGTGTGTTCAACCTGGTGAGGCATGTCTCCGACCTGCCGGTGGTCCGCGCGAGCATCATCGCGACCGTGGTCGCCATCGCCTTCAACTACGTCGGCTTCCGTTACTGGACGTACCGGGACCGCGAGAAGAGCGGCCGCACCAAGGAACTCACCCTGTTCCTGTTCTTCAGCGCGATCGGTCTGGTGATCGAGAACGGCGTGCTGTACCTGGCCACCTACGGCTTCGGCTGGGACAGCCCACTGCAGAGCAATGTCTTCAAGTTCCTCGGCATCGGCATCGCCACCCTGTTCCGGTTCTGGTCGTACCGCACCTGGGTGTTCCGCGCGCTTCCGGCGCAGGAGGCGGAGTCGATCCTCGTGGCCGAGTCCGGCACGCCGGGGACCGGGAAGTCCCGCCCCACCCAGCGCGTCCCGTAACGGGACTCAGCGCACCATCGGGTGGTCCTCGTCCGGCTTGCGGGCCGGGGGTGTGCGCGAGAGGAACAGTCCGAAGACCGGCGGCTGGGCCTGGAGGAGCTCCAGGCGGCCGCCGTCGGCCTCGGCGAGGTCCCGGGCGACGGCCAGGCCGATCCCCGTGGAGTTCCGTCCGCTGATCGTGCGCTCGAAGATCCGCGCGCCGAGGTCGGCCGGGACGCCGGGGCCCTCGTCGGTGACCTCGACCACGGCCTGGTTGCCGGTGACCCGGGTACGCAGGGCGACGGTCCCGCCGCCGTGCATCAGCGAGTTCTCGATCAGTGCGGCCAGCACCTGGGCGACCGCCCCCGGGGTGCCGACGGCCTGCAGATGCCGCTTGCCGGAGCTGACGATGGCCCGGCCGGCGCTGCGGTAGGCGGGCCGCCACTCGGCGAGCTGCTGCTGGATGACCTCGTCCAGGTCGAAGCTGACGGCGGAGCCGGTACGCGGGTCGCGGGAGTTCGTCAGCAGCCGCTCCACCACGTCGGTGAGGCGCTCGACCTGGGTGAGCGCGACGTTCGCCTCCTCCTTCACGATGTCCGGGTCATCGGTCAGGGTGATCTCCTCCAGCCGCATGGACAGCGCGGTCAGAGGCGTGCGCAGTTGGTGCGAGGCGTCGGCCGCGAGGCGCCGCTCGGCGGTCAGCATGCGCCCGATCCGCTCGGCGGAGGAGTCCAGCACATCGGCGACCCGGTCCAGCTCGGGGACGCCGTAGCGCTTGTGCCGGGGGCGCGGGTCGCCGGAGCCGAGCCGCTCGGCGGTCTCGGCGAGGTCGGTCAGCGGGGACGCCAGCCGGTTGGCCTGCCGTACCGCGAGGAGCACGGCCGCGACCACCGCGAGCAGCGCCACCAGACCGATGATCAGCAGGGTCCGGCCGACCTCGCGGGTCACCGCGGAGCGCGGCTCCTGCACGGTGACGGTCTCGCCCTCCTCGCCCTGCTGGGTGGCGTGGATGACGTCGCCCTGCGGCTTGGTGCCGATCTCTATCGGCGCCTGGCCGGGCATGCGGATGACCGCGTACTGCTCCTTGCTGACCGGGTTGCGCAGCACGTCGGCGTTGACGTTCTCCGCGGCCAGGATCCGGCTGTCCACGATGCTGGCCAGCCGCACCGCCTCGGACTCCACCCGCTCCTGGGCGCTGTTGCTGATCGTCCGCGTCTCGACGATCACCAGCGAGATACCGAAGACGGCGATCACCACGAGGACGACGGCGAGGGTGGACTGGATGAGACGTCGGCGCATGTTCCGTTACCTGCGGTGATCGCTGGACCCCGGGAGGGGGCTCAGCTCTTCTCGAAGCGGAAGCCCACGCCTCGTACGGTGGCGATGTAGCGGGGGTTCGCCGCGTCGTCGCCGAGCTTCTTGCGCAGCCAGGAGATGTGCATGTCGAGGGTCTTGGTCGACGACCACCAGGTGGTGTCCCAGACCTCGCGCATCAGCTGGTCCCGGGTGACGACCCGGCCGGCGTCCCGCACCAGCACCCGCAGCAGGTCGAACTCCTTGGCGGTGAGCTGGAGTTCCTCGTCGCCCATCCACGCACGGTGGGACTCGACGTCGATCCGCACCCCGTGCGTGGCCGGCGGCTGCTGCGGCTCGGAGGCACCGCGCCGGAGCAGGGCCCGTACCCGGGCGAGCAGTTCGGCGAGCCGGAAGGGCTTGGTGACGTAGTCGTCGGCGCCCGCGTCCAGGCCGACGACGGTGTCCACCTCGTCGGCCCGCGCGGTCAGGATGAGGATCGGCACGGTGTGGCCGTCGGCGCGGAGCCGGCGGGCGACCTCCAGGCCGTCCATGCCGGGCAGGCCGAGGTCCAGCACGACCAGGTCGACGCCGCCCTGCATTCCGGCGTCGAGCGCGGTGGGTCCGTCCTCACGCACCTCGACCTCGTACCCTTCCCGGCGCAGGGCACGGGCCAGCGGCTCCGAGATGGACGCGTCGTCCTCGGCGAGCAGTACACGGGTCATGAGGTGATGGTAGACCGCCCGCGTGCGGTGCCGGGGTGTGATCGGTTCCAGGGTTTCTTACCTACCCCGCCCGCTGGTACGAACCATCGCTCCGGGGATGCGATGGTAGGAGAGACCTTCGAATTCGGTCGTGCGGTTCCTTCGACACCTGTGATCCGCGTCTCAAGTCCTTCCATATCCGGCAGTGTGCTGACGTACAGTGACGTGAACGCCTGTAGTACACCCGAAGACCTTTGGCGGTCGCTTGTCGCTGAAGGTCCTTCTTGTGTGCGGGCTGATCAAGATCAGCCTTGAAAGGAATGACCTCTGGCCGGGCTCCGGACGCACCGACGCGTCACTGAGCGTGGATCCCGGTGGTCGCCGTCCACCGCCGCGTGATCCGCAGCGGGCTCCCCCCGGGCGTTGGGGGCGGACGGCCGACCCCGCCGGTGCCGGCCGACCCCCCACCGGGCGCAACGCTCCAACGCGCGTCCCGACCAGCAAGGAACGACCATGGCGTCCAGCCTGACGAAGGACTCGGTCCGCCCGGGCACCCCCGGCTCCGAGAAGACCTTCTTCGGCCACCCCCGCGGCCTGGCCACTCTCTTCATGACCGAGATGTGGGAGCGGTTCTCCTACTACGGCATGAGGGCGCTGCTCCCGCTGTACCTGGTGGCCCCGGGTGGGCTGCACCTGAACGCGGGCACGGCGACCGCCATCTACTCGGTGTACGTGTCGCTCGTGTACCTGCTCGCCCTGCCCGGCGGCTGGGTCGCCGACCGCTTCCTCGGCCCCCGCAAGACGGTGGCGGTCGCGGGTCTGATCATCATGCTGGGCCACCTGTGCCTGGCGCTGCCGGCGGCCGTGAGCTTCTTCGTCGGCCTGGGTCTCGTCGCCATCGGTTCCGGTCTGCTCAAGGCCAACATCTCCACGATGGTCGGCCACCTCTACAAGGGCCCGGACGACCCGCGCCGTGACGGTGGCTTCACCCTCTTCTACATCGGCATCAACCTGGGCGCCTTCGCCGCCCCGCTGGTCATCGGCACCGTCGGTGAGAACGTCAACTGGCACTTCGGCTTCGCGCTGGCCGCGCTCGGCATGGCGCTGGGTCTGGCCCAGTACCTGCTCGGCAGCCGTCACCTGAGCGAGCAGAGCAGCGTCGTCCCCACGCCGCTGTCGGCCCAGGAGAAGGCCGCCACGCTGCGCAAGGGCCTGATCTGGCTCGCGATCGCCGCGGTCTTCTACGGCGTCGTCGGCTTCTCCGGCCACTTCACCCTGAACTGGGCGCTGATCCCGCTGACCCTCATCGGCCTGATCGTGCCGATCATCGTCATCGCGCGCATCCGCCGCGACAAGGACCTGGACGCGGCCGAGCGTTCGAAGGTGTCGGCGTACGTCTGGTTCTTCGTGGCCGCCGCCGTCTTCTGGATGATCTACGACCAGGGCGGCTCGACCCTGTCGCTGTTCGCCGACAGCAGCGCCAAGAACTCGATCCTCGGCTGGAACTTCCCGGTCTCCTGGTACCAGTCGGTCAACCCGGTCATGATCATGGCCCTGGCGCCCGTCTTCGCCTGGCTGTGGCTGTGGCTGAACCGGCGCGGCAAGGAGCCGAGCACGATCGTGAAGTTCTCCTCCGGCCTGGTGCTGGTCGGTGCGTCGTTCTTCCTCTTCCTCGCCCCGCTGTCGATCGCCCAGGGCGGTCACAAGGCCGCGGCGATGTGGCTGGTCGCGATCTACTTCGTGCAGACCGTCGGTGAGCTGACGCTGTCCCCGGTGGGTCTGTCCGTGACCACGAAGATGGCGCCGCAGAAGTACGCCTCGCAGATGATGGGCGTCTGGTTCCTCGCGGTCACCGCGGGCGACTCGATCACCGCTCTGCTGTCGAACCCGGCCGTCGGCGGGGTCAACCTCGACAAGATGGGCTTCGTCGCCCTGGAGGCCGTGCTCGCCGTGGTCGCCGGTGTCGCGGTGTGGATGTACCGCAGCAAGGTCAACAAGCTGATGGGCGACGTCCACTAGTCGTTCGGAGTCGGCCGACGGAGGGCCGTCGCACCCACGCGGGTGCGGCGGCCCTCCTGTGTGTGCGGGGCCGTGCGCCGGCTATCGCGCCCTGCGCCGCGGCATGAACGTGAACACCGCGCCGCCCAGCAGGATCGCGGTGCCCGCCACCAGGCCCAGGGCCTTCAGGGCGCCGTGGTCGTCGGCGCCGGTCTGGGCGAGGCCGCCGGAACCGCCGGTGGTGCTGCCGCCGGCCGAGCCGCCGGAGGTGGACGTACCACCGGAGGTGGACGTGCCGCCGGAGGAGCCGCCCGGCTGCCGGCTGGTGTCCAGGGTGAGGGACACCTCCGTCCTGGTCGGCGTGCACGTCGTCGTCGTTCCGAGCGCCTTGACGGTCAGGACACCCGGGGACAGGGTCGAGGTGCCGCTCGCGCCGGGCTTGTAGACGCCGGTGAGGTCGGGGATCCCGATCGGGTCGCCGGACTTGATCGGCTTGGCGTTCGTCGGCCCCTCCACGTGCACGGTGCCCTTGTCGGCGCCGCCCAGCACGACCTCCATGGACGGCTTCACGGAGTTCGCCGGGATGTCGGCGGGGCTGTCCATCACGGACTTCTTGAACTGCACGGTCAGGTCGTAGTCCCCGCCGCTCTTCCGGGCGTTGATCTGCACCGGCGAGGTCGCGTTCTTGTCGCCGATGGGGGTCTTGCAGGCGTAGGGGATCTGCACCTCCTTGCCGGTGAAGTCCGTCTGCCCGGTGCCGCCGGTCGCGGTGGGGGTGGCGGTGGCGCTGCTCGTGGGCGTCGCCGACCCGGTCGGGGTGGTCGTCCGCGTGGGTGTCGTCGAGGGGGCCGGGGTCGTGGACGTCCCGCCGCCGTCCCCCGTCACCTGGATCGTCGCCGCCTTCTGCACGGTCTCCTTCGGGCTGCACCTGGTGTCGGTCGACATCGCGTTGACGGTGTACGCGTCCGGGGTCAGCGTCACCTCGCCGGCCGCCGTCAGCTTCAGGCTGCCCTTCATGTCGGACAGCACCATGTCGCCGCCCTTGGGGATCGCGGGGTTCTGCCGCGGCCCCTGCATGGCGATGTCGGCGGTCTGCGCGCCGGCCGCCTTCAGGACGCCGGACGGCTGCACCGAGTTGGCGGGCAGGTCGATGATGTCCGGGTTCTTGGACGCGGCCTGCGCGAACTTCCACACGATGTCCACCGTGTCGCCCACCTTGGCGGTGGCCGGCGCGGTGATCTCGACCTTCGTGGTGCCGTCGACCGGACTGATGCCCGCGGGCGGCACGCAGTGCGTGGCGAACGCCACCGTGGCCGCCTGCGCGGGCGCGGCGGCCAGGCCCAGCAGGGCGCCCGCACCGCTCAGCACCAGCGCGGCGCCCGCCGCCGTGCCTCTCCTTCGCATGCTCACGTGGGTCCCTTCGTGGTGGGAGTCGTAGGACTCGTCGGGCTGTCGTCGTGCGGTGCGGAGAACCGGTCGGCCGGGTCGCCGGGAGCGGAGTCCGGGGCGAACCACGGCAGCGCCGGGGTCGTGGGGGGCGGGGGCGCGAAGGCGCGGGAGCGGAGCGCGGGAAGGCGGGGGGCGCGGGGGCTTCCCCCGCCCGTGCCGAGCCGAGGACGGAGGAGGGCCGGGCGCCGGTGGCGGACACCGCCCGGGCGGCGCGGCCGTACCCGGTCCACCACGGCCATCCCGGCACGGAACAGCGCGGCCGGTACGACCAGGCAGAGCAGGATCCAGAACAGCGTCACGCCCCACGGGCGGCTCACGCCCCACGGCTGCTCTGCGAGGACCCGGCCGCCGTACTTGACGGACACGGTGTAGTCGCCGTGCGCCCCGGCGGACAGTTCGACCGGCAGCTCGATCTGCGCCTTCTTTCCGGGCTCCAGGGTGCCGTGCCACTGCCGGTCGTCCCACTGCGGGGCGAAGACGCCGTGCGCGGTGCCGACCTGGAAGACCGGGTCCTTGACGGGGCCGCCGCCGAGGTTGCCGGCGGTGAAGACGAGGGTGCGGTCCGGAGGGGCGCCGAACCAGGTCAGCAGGGAGCCGGAGCCGGTCAGCCGGGTGTCGGAGAGGATCGACAGCCGGCCGCCGGAGGGTTCGGCGGGCAGCGGGGCGACGGGGTGCCCGGCGACCTGGAGGACGGCGTCCGCCTCGGCGCCCGCTCCGGTGACGGTGGCCACGTGCACGACGCAGGGGCAGGGCACGGGCGGTTCGGCGACGGGCAGCTTCCTGTCGAAGGCGCCCCGGGCGTCGGTGGTCACGGCCCGCCCGTCGCCGTTGGCGCAGGAGTTGGTGCCGCCGATGACGCCCCGGGAGGGTGCGGCCCGCCCGCAGACCAGCAGCATCAGGAGGGTGCGCGGCCGCCAGCCGGTGCCGCTGACGGTGACCGAACCGCCGGCGCCGGCCTGGGTGGCCGACAGCCGCACGGCCGGGCCGTCCGCCGCCGCCGGGCCCGCGAGCGGCAGCAGGAGCAGCGCGACGACCGCCAGGACCACGATCCGCCTCACGACACCGCTCCCGTCAACTCGGCTTCCCCGCACGGCTGTCCGTCGTCCGCGGGCGGGCCAGTTCGTTGATCGTCGGCCGGTGCCATCGCCGCTGCCCGCCCACCCGCCAGGCCCACCACACGAAAGGACGAGAGACGCACCGCCAAACAG
>NZ_JBSGDB010000141.1:0-19711 GCF_053602155.1 Streptomyces sp. NPDC004561 | reverse complement strand
CGCACGGCGGCGGAGCTCAAGCGGGTAACGGGAAGGTCGTGCCATGACTCGATCCTTTCATGAAATCGAGTCTCTATTCGAGTCGGGGCGGTTCAATCCGACCTGCCAGGAGCCTCGATGGTCGTCAACCCTGCACACCCACAGGCGCCCCAAGTGCCCCTTAGCGACGCGACGTTAGGCTTGTGGACCTGCCCGTTACAGTAACGGGTTGCTGTGGAGGTGCCTCAGCGCTTCGTACAGCGAGACACCATCACGCTGCAGGCCTGTGCGGTACCCGAACAATCAGGTTCCAGGACGAGTGAGCGACTCAGCCCTGGAACAGGTGCACCTTTGCCACGCTCAGGTCAGAGCGGCCACGGACGTACCGCACGGGGTGGCGCCACCGGCCGTCGTCGACGGCTGTGTCGGCGAGGAACTCGGCGACCAGCTAGGTCTGCACCGGGGTGAAGTCGAGGTCGCCGCCGCCCCGCCCGCGGAGAAGCGAGCACCGCGTTCGGGAACGCCGCGGCCAGCCGGTCGGCGGCCTTCTGCCCGCGGTGGGAGGAGCCGTTGTCGACGATCCAGAACACCCGTTTGGCGCTGGCATAGGCCTCCTGGCTCATGACCTGGGTGACCAGGTTCATGAACGGGACGATGCCGGTCCTGGATTCGGTGCGGCCGAACACCCGACCTCGCTTATCCAGCGGCTCATCGAGCCCGCCGAGGTGGCCAACGTGATCCTCTTCGTCGGCTCGGAGCTGGCCTCCGCCGCCAGCGGTGCCGCGCTGCGGGTCGAGGGCGGCACGATTACCTCGATCGGCTCCTGACCCTCAACCCGCCGAAGCGGTGCGTGATTGGTCCGCCCCGCCGCGTAGTGGCGTCAGGAGGCGAGGAGTTCGCGGTAGCGCTTGGCGTGCAGCTCGAGGTCCTCGTCGGAGACGTTGTGGACGCCGTGGAGCACCAGCGGTTCGGCCAGGTGCATACCGGTGAGGTGTGCGGTGGCGTCGATCGGGGCGATCAGCTCGGTCACGGTGAACCGGTTGTAGCCGTCCGGGGCGTAGGCCGCTTCCGGGCCGCCGGTGGAAGTGACCAACTGCAGGGTCTTGCCGTGCAGGGCGGTGCCGTTGCTGCCGTAGGCGAAGCCGTAGGTGAGGACCTGGTCGATCCAGTCCTTGAGTACGCCCGGTACGGAGTACCAGTACCACGGGAACTGCCAGACGATCCGGTCGTGTTCGCGCAGCAGCTGCTGTTCGTGGGCGATGTCGAAGCGGTGGCCGGGGTGGGCGGCGGCTATGTCGTGGACGGTGACGTGCTCCAGGTCGGCGATCGCCTCCGTGAGGCGCGCGGTGATCCGCGAGGAGGCGAGGTCGGGGTGGGCGACGATCGCGAGTGTGCGCTGCATCGGGGGAGTTGCTCCTTGTGTCGGGGGCGGTGATTGACGGCGAGTCAGCTGATCTGGACGCCGCCGTCGACGTCGATCACGGTGCCGGTGACGTAGCTGTTGGTCATCAGGAAGAGCGCGGCGAACGCGACGTCCTCGGGCGTCCCCACGCGGCCGGCGGGGACAGCGCTCGCGTAACCGTCGTACATGCCCTGGCGCATGGCGTCGGGCATGCCGGCGTAGGCGGGGGTGTCAACCAGGCCGGGGGCGATGACGTTAACCCGGATCGGGGCGAGGTCGAGGGCGTTGGCCTTGCCGAACGCCTCGATCGCGGCGTTGATCGCGGCCATCACCGGACGGTCCGGGGCGTGCTTGCGGCTGGCGGCGCCGCCGACCAGTGTGATCGATCCGTCCCGGGCGAGCCGGTCGGCGGCGGCACGCACCGCGTCGTAGTAGCCCCAGAACTTGAGGTCCATGAACGGGCGGGCGTCGGCGGAGCTGAGTTTGCGGACGTTGCCCATCGCGCCCGGGCCCGCGGCGAGCACCAGGTGGTCGAAGTCATCCAGGCGCTCGAACAGTGCCTGGATCGAGGCCGTGGAGGACAGGTCGACCTGCTCGGCCAACACGCCGGCGGGCAGGCGGTCCGCGGCGCGCTCGGGCGTGCGGGCCGCCACGGTGACGCGGGCGCCGGCAGTGGCTGCTGGTCTCGGCCGTCGCCTAGGCCGATACCGGAGGTGCCGCCGATGATGACGACGTGCCGGCCGGTCAGTTGGCTGGAAGTGCTCATGCTTGTACGTCCCAATCGGGTCAGGGGGCCGCAGGGAGGCCGTCGGCACTTTGTGACGGATCGTTCCGCCACAAGAGTTTGTGACGGATCGGTCCGTCTGTCAAACTGGTGGTGCAGGGAACCCCGAGGAGCCGCACCGCAAGGAGGCACGAGCATGGCCCGCAGAACAGCGGAGGAGAACCGGCGTCACGTACTCGCCGTGGCAAGCGGCCTCTATTACCAGCGTGGTATTCGTGCGGTCGGCATGGACCTCGTGGTCAAGGAGAGCGGGGTCGGCAACGCCACCGTCTACCGCCAGTTCCCGACCAAGGACGCACTCGCCACCGCTTACGTTCAGGAGCGAGCCGATGTGTGGTTCGCGCGCATACGGCAGGCCGCCGAGCAAGTGGACGATCCTCGGGAGAAGCTTTTTGCGATCTTCGCGGTCGTGACCGAGGACATCGCGATGCCCACCTTCCGTGGTTGCCCCATGCTCAATACCCACACCGAGTTCCCCGACCCCGAACATCCCGCGAACCATGTCGCGGTCACCCACAAGCAGCAGCTTCGCGACTGGATGCGCGACCTGGCCGTCGACGCCGGTGCAACCGATGCCGAGCAGCTCGCCGACGAACTGCTGCTGGTGCTCAACGGCGCCTACGCCACCGCGACCGTCCTCGGCCCTGACGGCCCGGCCCGCCGCACCCGGGAGTTCGCGCGCCGCATCATCTCGGCCGCCTGCGGTGGATCCGATCTCGACTGACCGCGACCGGGGGCGTCGGCCTTCGGAGTGGGCGACCACCAGTCTGGACCCGCTGGTCCCGGACGAGGTCGGCCAGATCCTCGCCGATATACCGAAGGGCTTCGCCCAGTGGCGCTGTGCCATCGGCAGGTCGAGCGGGCCCGTGCGGTGGTGGACACCGTGGTGGCTCTGCACTGGGACCGCACCACCGCGCGGGTGGATGCGCACTACGCCCATCGGTGCGCATCCACTCGGTGGGCGATGGGCACCGATGCAGCCGGCGGTGCGGGAGTGGTGCGCACCAGGAGGAGGCGCGGCATCGTTCCGATGTCGCGCGCTCCCGGGCGATGTCGTCCACTCCCGGCCGGTGGACTCCACTTGGTGGAGTGGGTGCCGGGCCCCGTCGGTGCGCACCCGCCGCATCGGGTGCACTCAGTGGCCGACCTCCCGGCCGCGGTGCGGTCCGGGCTCCTGTGGGCGGTGCGCCCGCTGGTCGTCCTGGCGCACCGGATGCGCTCCGTTGGCATCGTCCTGTTCGGCGTAGCGGTCCGCGCGGGCGCGGGAGTCGTCGGCCGCCTTGGTGAACGCGTCTTGGAGGCGGTGCAGCCGCTCGGCCGTGAGGTCGAGGGCTTCCACGTCTGTGCGTGACTCCCTCAAGGCTCGCAGCGCCGTCAAGTCGATTCCCTCCCGGGGTCCGGCCTCCAGCTCCTGGTCGCCGTGCTCGGGGCCGGCGGCCGGGCGCGCGAGCAGTTGCTCGGGCATCGCCGCCTGCTGGTGCGCGACGACGTCGTACGCCCGGCCCCGCGCGGCAACGGTGCGCAGCTTCTCGCGGACTACCGCCCCGGCGAGGACGGCTCGCTCGTACCGCAACGGGACGCGGGGTATCTCCCGCTCTCCCGGCTCCAGGTCCGAGGGCCGGGGCGTGGCCGTTGTGCCCGGGCTGGCCGGGGACTGCCGATCCGGTTCCGGGATGGTGGTCGACGGGCGGCGGGCGGGTTCGAGGTCGGCCAGCGACCAGCGGGCGGTATAGAGGCGGTAGGCAGGCATCAGGCCGCGCAGCGTCTTCGGCTCGCTGATGTCCACGCAGTACGTGGCGAGCGCGGCGTCCACGATTCGTTCGTCCAGGCCCGGCTCGCGGCGGCGGCCGCGCAGGACAAGAGCGAGGTGGCGGCGGGCTTCGGCGAGCAGGTGCCGGCGGTGGAACCGGCCGCCGCCGTTCATCACGAACACCGTCGCGGCGACGTCCACGGCCGCCAGGGCGACGTCGACCACGGCGGCGACCCGGGTCCGGATCGCCGCCGCTGCGGCACGGGCGTACTCGAGGAGGGAGTTGATGACGTCGGCGGCCACCCCGGAGGTGAGGATCGCGCTCTCCTTCCACTCCTCGCGCAGCTTGGCGAGGGGCCGGGCCTTCTGCTTCGGCGGGCGCGTCATCTTCGCAGCGATCCGGTTCAGCTTGATGCGGGCCCGCTCGGAGACCACGGGCAGGAACCGCGGCTCGCCGTCGTCGTCGACGGCAGTGACGTACTCGTGCTCCAAGTCTGCCCGGCAGGCGGCGATCTGGTCGCTGCGCCGGGAGGTCCAGCGGATCAGCTCGTGCGGTACCCCGGCGATCTCCATGACCAGGCGGCGCCCGGCGGTGACGGTGCGCGGCTCGGAGGCCAGCCCCAGCGCCTCACAGACCTCAGCCATCACGACTTCGTTGTAGAGCGCCGAGGCGGCCACCGCATTCTCGTACAGGGCCTCGGAGTGCACCGAGCCCCAGATACCCTCCCCGTTCTTGTCCTTATGCGGGCGCTGGGCTTTGACGGACAGAAGGACATGGTCATGCAGGAGCGGCATCCCCGAGCGCGCCTCGTAGTGGCGGAACCGCGCGGCGACCAGACCATGCACCGGGCGGACCCGATAGACCCCCTTCGTCCCGAAGCGGAGGATCGCGGCCTCGTCCTCGATCCAGGCGAGCACGGCGGCAATCGCCCGCTCGTGCGCGGCCTCGATCACCCGCCGCGTCTCCTCATCCCCAAGCGCCCACAGCAGGGTGAGAGTCGGCTGCGGACGGAAGACCAGATCGAACCCGGTGACCTTCACCCGCCGACCGAGCACCCCAGCCCGGCGCGCGGCCCCGGGCTTCTTCCCGGCGGCAAGCTCATCGGCCTCGATCCGGTCGGCGTGCGGGTGCTGGCCCTCGCCGAACAGGTTCCGCAACTGCGCCTCGGTGACGACGTCGCCCGCCGCCAGGCCGAGGACGGCAAGGCCCCGGCCCATCCATCGCCCGGCCGGGACCCCGGCCTGTTCCTGAGCTTGGACGAGGGGCGTGCGGGCCGGGCGGCGGCCGTCACCGACGACGACATGGCGCAGGTAGTAGCGGTACATCTGCCCGGCGGTGATCAGCGCGATATCCATCATGGAGACCACGCCACACGGCCCTGAACTGCGATGAACGGCCAATCAGGCTTACGTCCCGCCACGCGGGAGCAGAGGCCGAACTTATTCCTCAGGTGCCCCGCCAGGCGGGAAGCGGCTCCGGCCGGCGAGCCAGTGTCATCGCGGCAGCACCCCGACAACCACCCGAACACCGCCATCGGGCACCACACACCGCCCTGCACGGACGACTACCCCTCAGCCCCTGCCAACCGCCGGGGGATTCGTCGTGCTGCCCGGAGGACACCGTGCCAACCGACCCCGCAAGACACTGAGTTGGCAGACCCATGCTCAAGCATTCGCCGCGGCTCTGGCACTCTGAGCCTTCAACGTTGCGACGATCATGCGAATCCACCGACGGCTGCTCCAGCCGGTAGGCGGGTCGGAGCAGGAATCTGGGCAGCGACTCCAAGTACCGTTGAACCGGACCGCACCCGGTGCAAAGCCTTGCGCAAGCTACCGATGACGGCCGCCGCCTACGTGCTCGGCTGCTCGGCCTGTGCGGACACCGTTGTAAAAGGGAGTACGGCGGCTCACAGATGCGCTCAGTTGAAACGTGAGGAGCCGTCCGGAAGGAGGTCTGGTACCACGAGCCGGCATGTTTCTCCAGGAGCAATGGTCACAGCCCGGTCGGCCAGCATCACGCGGATCGGTGACTCCTCGGATTCCGGCACGCTGATCTCCAGTTGTCCACTCCGCCGTCGTACCCCCACGCCCCAGTGACCGCGGTAGTGCACGGTGAAGCCGTACTCGGAGAGCGCGGGAAGGGGCACCGGGTTCAACCACAGGGCATCCTCGCGGGTCTCCAACCCCGTGAGGCCGCGCTGGACCAGGTCCAGCGTCCCGGCCATGGCCCCCAGGTGGATGCCTTCGCCGGTGGTTCCGCCCTGGACGTCGGCGATGTCTGCCTCCAGGGCTTCGTGGACGTACCGCCACGCGTCCGCCCGTCTGGCCTTGGCGAGGACCAGTCCGTGGACGAGCTCGCTGAGCGTCGAGCCGTGGCTGGTGCGTTGCAGGTAGTAGTCCACGGTTCCGCGCCAGACGTCGTCGTCCAGGTGGTAGCCGAGACGCCGGAACAGGGCCCTCAACTCGGCGGGCGAGAAGAGGTAACCGAGCATGAGGACATCGGCCTGCTTGGACGCCTTGTAGCGGTTGACGGTGTCGCCCTCGGCCTCCAGGATGCGGTCCAGACGCCGGATGCCGCCGTAGCGAGTGCGGTAGGTCTCCCAGTCGAGTTCGGCGAGGGCGTCGTAGCCCTCGAACTGGCTGATGACGCCCTCGTGGAACGGCACTCGCAGGCGTCGGGAGACCTCCTCCCACTCAGGCAGCTCGTCGGTGTTCAGCCTGACCCGGTGGAACAGTTCCTCACGCCGCCATGCGGGGAGCCGCCGTAGTAGTTCCAGAGTGCGGGTGATGACCCAGGCGGCGGTGACGTTGGTGTACGCGTTGTCGTCCAAGCCGGGCAGGGCGGCACCCGGATAACCGTCGTGGTACTCGTCGGGGCCGACCACACCCCGGATCCGGTAGCGTTTGATCTCGGGGTCGAGGACGGCGAGGTCCACCCAGAAGCGGGCGATCTGCAGCAGCATCTCCGCGCCCCTTGTGCACAGGTACTCCGTGTCACCGGAGGCCTCGCAGTACTGCCAGATGTTGTAGGCGATCGCTGAGCCCACGTGGTGCTGGAGCCGGGAGTTGTCCGGCAGCCAGCGGCCCGAGGCGGGGTTGAGATGCCATTCCTGGGACTCCTCACGGCCGTTGCTCCCGCTCTGCCACGGATACATCGCCCCGGACCGGCCGGCCGAGGCCGCCGATCGGCAGGCCCGGGGGAGCCGCCGGTAGCGGTAGTTCAACAGCGCCCGGGAGACCTCCGGGAAGTGCAGGTTGAGATAGGGCAGGACGAACAGCTCGTCCCAGAACACATGGCCGCGGTAGGCCTCACCGTGCAGCCCTCGGGCAGGCACGCCGACGTCCAGGTCGACGGTGTGCGGTGAGAGCGTCTGCAGCACATGGAAGAGGTGGAAGCGAAGGATGCGGCCGGCCTCGCCCGGCACCTGCATGTCCGCGCGTCGCCACAGCCGCTCCCAGGCGGCGACGTGCGAGGCCAGCAGACCTGGGAAGTCCGCCGCCACCGTCACCCGGTCGACCGCTTCGCCGAGCGGGTCGCTGATCGCCGTGTCCCGCGAGGTGTGCAGCGCCACGATCTTGTCCACGGTGACCGGCCGGCCGGGAGCGATCGGGAGGATCAGGCGGTGAACGGCACGTTGGCGGGTCGGACGAAGCTCCGATGAGGTCACAACTTCGGCCGGGGCGACCGTCGTTCGGGCGGCCAGGGCGACGACGACGTCCGACGTGCTGGTCCGGCAGATGAGCCAGACCGTCTGAGGCTCTCGTGTTCCGGTGCGCACCTGCGTCACGTGGTGATGGTCGAGAGCGCGGTAGCGGTGGACATTCCCGTTGATCACAGCACCGTCCAGACAGCTTTCGATCTCGATCTCCCCGGACCGCTCCTCGGCCGTGAAGACCGTTCGCAGCGCGGCCAGATGCGGCTCGGCCATGTGCACCAGGCGGATCTGTTCGACGCCCAGCACCCCCGTGTCGTCGTTCCGGTGACGGACGGTCCGGGTGAGCGTGCCGTGCCGTAGATCCAGGGTGTGCCGGTGGTCGAGGAGGGTCTGGGCGCTGGGGGAGAACCATGGGCCCCACGCCCCTTCCGCGTGGCGCAGCCGGAACCGAAGGGGCAGCCAGTTCGGGACGTTGACCAGGTCCTCGTTCACCACCCGCCGCCCCGCCACGGCCGATTCGAGGCGGTTGTAGCAGCCGGCCACGTAGGTTGCCGGACAATGCACCAGGCCGGCCCGGCACTCCGGTACCGCGCCTCGCGTGGCGAAGTAACCGTTGCCGAGCGTGCAAAGGGATTCACGCAGCCGCTCGGCCGCGGGCTCGTGGCCCGTCCACTCCCATGTCCACTCCGACATTCGCCACCTGTCCCTGTCCATGGGCCCTGGCGGCCCAGGTGAGTGCCGTCGGGCTCAGACCGGTTGGGGGACGACGGCGACCGGGCATTCCGAGTGATGCAGCAGAGTGTGAGCGACCCTGCCGAGCTGCAGACCGAAGTGGCCATGCCGGCGCTGAGCGCCGACAACGACCAGGTCGGCCTCGGCCGACGCGTCCAGGAGTATGCGGTGGGCT
Organism: Streptomyces sp. NPDC004561; assembly: GCF_053602155.1. Classification (NCBI taxonomy): domain Bacteria; kingdom Bacillati; phylum Actinomycetota; class Actinomycetes; order Kitasatosporales; family Streptomycetaceae; genus Streptomyces; species Streptomyces sp. NPDC004561. Next base: position 11,233 of record NZ_JBSGDB010000141.1, on the reverse strand, counting down.
GGTCCTTCGACCGGCCGACGATCCACCTCGACCCCGGGGTGCTCCCGCACCGCCTCCCGCAGAGCGTCGTCCAGACTCGTGGAGGCCCGCTCCTCCCGGAGCCGGGCGGCGTCGTCCGCGATCAGCAAGTGGTCCACGGGCTCCTGTGACGGGTTGCGCCACGCCCGTACGGCCGTCAGGGCGCAGTCGCGTACTTCAGCCTCGCGGAGGGCGAACCGTACGGCTTCCGCACCGCCGGTCGCATCACCGATCCCCACCACGATGCGACGGAATGATCGGCGGCGGTCGGGTTCGCCGCCACGGATCACGATGACCGGGCAGACGGCGCGAGCCGCCACGGTCAGACCGACGGATCCCAGCAGCGCCCCGGTGATCTCACCACGCCCGCGTGAGCCCGTGACCAGCGCGAATGCGTCTGGCCCGGCTCGCAGCAACGCGGATACAGCGTCCTCGGCCAGTGCCCTGCCTGTGATCTCGACCTCGGGATGGCGACGCCGGGCACGTTCCACGCAGGAAGCGACGATGTGCTCGGCCATGACCTCCCCGGCCGGACGTGCGGTGCCGAAGGACGGCTGAGCTCTCTCGTAGGCCTCCCACAGCGAGGCGTGCACGAGGTGGAGGGACAGCCCGTGACGTGCCGCCTCGTCCACCGCCCAGTCGACCGCCGTCAGGCTGGACTCCGATCCGTCGACGCCGACCACCAGTGGGAGTTCCATCGCCGTCACCGCCTTCGCCACCCGGCTGCGAGCCCCCCCCCGTGAATACCGTCGCACTGCCTGGTCGGCATCGCGACATGCCGCCCGGTCCGCAACGGTCGCCGTCCGGCCGGTTGGCCGCGGGAGCGGTCCTGGTGATGCTGGAGGAAGCGGCCCTGCCAACCCTCCGGCACACCCTGTAAGGACCGAGGCCATGCCCGTCTCAGCTCCACACATCGTGAGCGACGTGATGACCGCGGCCGCGGTCGCCGTCCCGCGCGAGGCGCGGTTCAAGGAGATCGTGCGGGTCATGGACGAGCGGCACGTGAGCGCCGTCCCGGTCGTGGAGGACCACGGGCGGGTGGTCGGTGTGGTCTCCGAGGCCGACCTGCTGTCCAAGGAGGAGTTCCGTGACCGCGCGCCGGCCCGTTTCGAGCGGACCAGCCGTCGGTCCGATCTGGCCAAGGCCAAGGGCATGACCGCTGAGGAGCTGATGAGCGCTCCCGCTGTCACGGTCCGCCCGGATGACACCCTCTCGCAGGCAGCGCGCCTCATGGCCGTACACCGAGCCAAACGGCTCCCCGTCGTCGATGACGAGGGCTGCCTGTGCGGTGTCGTCAGCCGTGGCGACCTTCTGAAGGGTTTCCTGCGGTCGGACGAGGACATCGAGGAGGAGGTGCGCCGCACGGTGGTGTCCTACCTTTTTCCCCTGCACGCCCATGCGATCCACGTGTCGGTGCGCAACGGGATCGTCACGCTTGACGGGCCTGTCCACGACACCTCGCTCGGCTGGGTTGCCGAGCGCCTCGTAGGCGGGCTGGAGGGCGTGGTCGGAGTCGAGGCCCGGCTCGAGAGCGAGTGAACCGCGGCCGAGTGAACCCGCGGCCGTCTACCCGTCGGCCGGAGTGATCCGCCGACCCGTCAGGCTCGTGGGCCGGATCGATACCCACATCTCGCGCTCTCCGCCGGCCCACGGCATCGTGTGCGCCCTCTGGGCGAGTCTGCGTACGGCCTCGGGGTCCGTCACCACACTTGCCGGCCCGACGGCGAGCACGCTCCAGCCCTGGCTCAGGGCATCGTCCACATGGTCGACCTCGAAGGCGACCTCCGTCTCCGCTACCGCGGCCGGCACGGAGTCGGGCGCGGTCCGAAAGACGATGGCGTCATCGACGACCTCGTAGTTGACCGGGACGACCGCCGGGCGGCCCTCGGACGTCGTCACCGCGAGGCGCCCCACGCCGTGTGTGGAGAGCAGGGTGCGGCACTCCTCAGGGCCGAGGTCCCGCAGCTGGGGATGGAGCAGGGCGTGGCCCTGACCGAGTGGGAGATCGATGCCTCCGCCACGCAGAGCCGCGACCGTGGTGCCCAGCGCGTCCGCCAGCCTGATGAGCGCTGCCAAGGACGGGTCGGCGGCCCGTTCCTCCAGGTACGTGAGATAGCCGGGCGACATCCGGGCGCGACCGGCGGTCTCCTCCCTGGTCAGTCCTTGTCGGCGGCGCTCGGCGGCCACCCGCCGGCCGATGTCGCCGGGGCCGGGTGCTCCGGCGGCCGGCGCCGCGGTGGGCGCGGTCGATGCCTCGCCCGCGTCCCGCTGCGGTGTGTGCCCCGGCTGTTCGTGCTCCAGATGCTGGACGTGGGCGTCGGGCCCGGGGAACACCAGCGTCACTTCGTCCGTGTCCGACCAGCGCACGTCATAGGGAGGCGTTCCGTCCTCGTGGTGAAGTCCGACTATCTCGCCGTCGCGCCTGGCGGCGCCGGTCGCCGGACTCTCGATGACGAGTTGGTCGCCGAGGTGAGCTCGCATGATCGCCGCCCTCTCCTCAGAATGGTGCTGTATCCAACCTGCCACGCGAGCCGCACCGTCGCACTGGGGCGGTGGCCCTGGCCCCGCGAGGTGGGTGTCCCGCACCCGGGAGGCGACATGCACCACCGAACAGTCGAGGAGCTCATGTCCCGGGACGTCGTCCGGGCACGGCCCGACACGCCGTTCAAGGAACTCGTCAGGCTACTGGAGGAGAACGACGTCACCGCCGTGCCCGTGGTGGACGAACTCGACCGTCCGATGGGTGTGGTGTCCGAGGCCGATCTGCTGCGCAAGAGCGCCGACCAGGCAGACCCGTCCGGGAGAGCCCCGGTTCCGCATCTGGAGGCATGGGAGCGCGCCAAGGCCGAGGGGTACCTGGCCCAGGAACTGATGTCCGCTCCCGCGGTCTGCGCGCGGCCGGAGTGGACCGTGGTCGAAGCGGCCCGCCTCATGGAGACCCAGCACGTCAAACGGCTGCCTGTGGTCGACGAAGCGGATCGGCTCCTGGGCATCGTCAGCCGTGGGGATCTGCTGCGGATCTTCCTGCGCCGTGACGAGGCGATCCGCGAGGAGATCACCGGAGACCTTCTGCGGCGCACCCTGGGACTCGAGCCACGAGACGTCACCGTGGAAGTGCACGACGGGAGGGTCGCCATCGCCGGCTCCGTGGAGCACAGGAGCGTCGTTCCCGTCATCGAGCACCTGTGCCGTGGCGTCGACGGCGTGGTCTCCGTCACCACGCAGATCGCGTTCAGGACGGACGACGCCCGGAGCTCTTGACTCACAGAGGTCGTCAGGCGGTCTGGCGGGTGCCGGGCCGCGGGGCGTCCATGCCCTGAACGTCGCGGTCGGCGGTCTCCAGCAGCTGGTGGGCCATGTCGATCATGGCCCTGCCCGCCGCCAGTTCGTCGCCGATCTCCGGCACGTTCGTGTCCGCCGGGTTGCAGCGCGCGGCTCCGTGGCCGTCGAACTTCGTGGTGCCGGTGTCCAGCACCAGATGTGCCTTTGTCGTACCGTCGTCTTCCTCGAAGAGGTCGAGACGTACCTTCCACTGTCCTGTGTGCGACATCGCTCTCTCCTCGCCTCCGCGTCCCGCTGACGGTCCTCGGGCCCTTTCACGGTCGAACGGCAGCGGTCCTCGGACACGGGGCCGAATGTCCCTGATGTCCAGCGACCGGCCCTGGATGCGTTCACATCTGGGGGACGACGGCGACGGGACAGGGCGCGTGGTGCAGCAGGGCGTGGTTGATCAGGCCGAGCTGCAGACCAGGATGTCCAAGTCGCCGCCGGGCGCCCACCACCAGCAGATCCGCTGCCGACGCGGCCTCCAGCAGCGCCGTGCGCGCCGGCCTCTCGACCAGTCGACGGCTCACCGTGGCGTCGCGATACCTTTCCCCGGGGTGCCGCAGAGCGTCGTCGAGCACCTGTGCCGGTGGGCGCCGGTGGGCCTCCAACTGCCACGAAGCGGCCTGCGGTGTCGTACAAGCACCGGACGGTGCGCTCCAGGCGTGCACCGCCACGAGCCGGCAACGCCGCACATGGGCCTCGCGCAACGCGAAGTCCACGGCCGTGCCGCTGCCCGCCCCGTCCTCGACGCCCACGACGACATTTCCGAAGCGACGAGCGCGATGCTCCGGGGATCCCCGAACCACCACGACCGGGCAGTCGGCGCGTGCCGCCACCGCGAGGCTGACCGAGCCGAGGAGCAGGCCGGACAGATCTCCGAGTCCCCTGTCACCCAGGACCAGCGCGAAGGCGTTGCGGCCATGGCCCACCAGGGCGGAGGCCGCGTCCTCGTGCGACACCTCACTGGACAGTCGCACCGGCGTACTGCCCCGCCTCGCACGTATCGAGGCGGCGTTGATCACGGCGGGTGCCTCCTGCTCACCGGCCGCCGCGTGGAGAAGATGGAGCGGTACCTCGTGACGAGCCGCCTCGGCGACCGCCCAGTCGACCGCCTCCAGGCTTGCTTCGGATCCGTCGACGCCCACTACCAGGGGAATCGTCACCGCGCCGTCTCCTCTCCTGCCCCTGCCACGGCCCCACCCCTCGTGACGCGTCCACATGCGCCGTGACGAGGACCGGGGGATCCTCGAATGGAGAACTCGCGTCCGTCAGGCAGACGACGTCCCGGCCAACCACACTGCCGAACCCGCCCACCGTCCCTTCCAGCTTCTTACGAGACGGAGGCCGCCGCCATGCAACCAGTCGTCACCGTGGGCCTCGACGGTTCACCCGAGAGTCTGGCCGCCGCACGTTGGGCCGCCGACGAGGCCGAGCGGCGCGGGCTCACCCTGCGGCTGCTGCACGCATGGCCGATGCTTGCCCGGGAACCGACCCGCGTCGCCGCCGAACTCGATCAGAACTACTGGGCGAAGCGTCTCGTGCATACCGCACAGACGGAGTTGCAGGCACGACATCCGGGGCTGTCCGTCGTCGGGGACCTGGTCGCCGACGACGCCCAGCACGCCCTGCTCCAGGCCGCCTCGGAGTCGGAGATGACCGTCCTCGGTTCCCGGGGACTCGAGCCGGTCGAGAGCTACTTCATCGGGGACGTCAGCATGCCCGTCGTGGCGCGTGCGGAGCGGCCCGTGGTGCTGGTGCGCGCCGAACCCCGGGATCACGCGGAAGCGGCGGCGCCCTCGAGCCGTGTCGTCGTGGCCCTGAAACTGCACGGATCCTCGGACGAGCTGCTCGATTTCGCCTTCCACACCGCTGCGGCGAGGGGCGTCCCGATCCTCGCAGTCCACGGTCGCAGCGTGCCGCTTTACGCACGAGTGCCCTGGGGGGTGGACCACGGAATCAGCGAGGAGCTGACGCGGGAGGTGCACGAGCAGCTGCGCGCGGCCCTGCACCCGTGGCAGGCGAAGTACCCGCACGTGGACGTAACCGACGGCGTCCGGCTGGAAAGCCCCGCACCGGCCGTTGTGCAGGCCGGCGAGGGCGCCGCCCTGCTGGTCGTCGGCCGGCGCAGGCATCGTGCCGCCCTGGCGCCGCCCCACCTCGGGCCGGTGGTGCAGGCCGCGATCCACCACGGCCGCTGCCCCGTCGCCGTCGTTCCTCATGACTGAGTCCGGCCTCCGCGAGGCGCGGGCAGACAGGACAGCTCTCAGGCCGGACGCCCGGCCTGATGGCGAGCCTCTGTCGCGCGCCGGTGTGTGCGAGACCCACACCGCGACGCTGTTCTTCCTCGGCGACCGGGCCTACAAGGTGAAGAAACCCGTCGATCTGGGATTCCTGGACTACACGACGGTCGCCGCGCGCCGGGCCGCGTGTGAGCGCGAAATAGCACTCAACCGCCGGTTCAGCCCCGACGTCTACATCGGCCTGGGCGAATGCCGCAGCCCCGGTGTGGAGGCCCCGGAACCACTCGTGGTGATGCGCCGCATGCCGGAGGATCGCCGCCTCTCCCACCTTGTCCGGATGGGGGCTGCCGTGGACGACGTCCTGCGAACCGTCGCCAGGCACCTGTCCGCGTGGCATGCGGCCGCACCCCGCGGCCGTCACGTGGACGCCGAGGGTACGAGGGATGCCCTGTCCGCACGTTGGGAGGCGAGCTTCGCGCAGGTGCACGCGCTGGCCGAGGACGGCGTCGTGCTCGACCGCCTGACGGAGATCGAGCACCTGGTGCGCCGCTATCTCGCCGGTCGCAAGCGGCTGTTCGACGTCCGTATCGAGCAAGGGCGTGTGGTCGACGGCCACGGCGACCTGCTGGCCGAGGACGTCTTCTGCCTCGACGACGGCCCCCGCGTCCTGGACTGCCTGGAGTTCGACGACCGTCTCCGCTATGTCGACGGCCTGGACGACGCCGCCTTCCTGGCCATGGACCTCGAACAACTCGGCGCCCCGGAGTTGGCCGCGTATTTCCTCGCCCGGTACGGCGAGTACTCCGGGGACCCCGCACCCCCTTCCCTGTGGCACCACTACGTCGCCTACCGGGCCTTCGTCCGCGCCAAGGTCTCGGTGATCCAGGCCCATCAGGGCGCGCCCGGCGCGGAAGCGGCGTCGCGGCGGCTTGCTTCCATCGCGCTGCGCCACCTGCGCACCTCCGCCGTGAGCCTCACCCTCGTCGGCGGACTGCCGGGCAGTGGGAAGTCCACGCTCTCCGGAGCCCTGGCCGACCGGCTGGGAGTCACCCTGCTCAGCAGCGACCGCATGCGCAAGGAACTGGCGGGCATCCCGGCGGAGCAGTCCGCCGCAGCCGAGTACGGCGAAGGGCTGTACACGCCCGAATGGACCGCCAGGACGTACGCCGCCCTGCTCGACCGCGCAGTCGTACTGCTCTCCTCCGGCGAATCCGTCGTCCTCGACGCCACCTGGTCCGACGACGCACAGCGTGAAGCCGCTGCCCGCGAGGCCGAACGCGCCGGCGCCGACCTGTTCGCCCTGCACTGCCGTGCACCGGGTGATGTGTCGGCGGCCCGCCTGCGCACACGCGCCTCCGGCGCATCCGACGCCGACCCCGAGATCGCCAGTGCCATGGCTGCCAGGGAACCACCGTGGCCCGGAGCCGTCTCGGTCGATACGGGTGGCACGCTGGAATCCGCCGTCTCTCGGGCGCTCACGGTCGTACGCCCGCGGGGCACCGGCCAGGCTCCGGTCTTCCGCCGCCCCTACATGGAGCCGGACTGACGCCTGCTGATGACCGTGTTGCCCACCGGCATCACCGGGGTGACCGTGGTGGGGGAGCGAGGAGCCGATCCGTTGCGAGTGCTCGTCTACCACGGCCCGTCACACACCTCCTGGGACACCGTTCCCGATCCCGTGCTCGAGGAGGCGACCGACGCCATCGTGCGGATCGACGCCACTACCGTCCGCGGCAGCGATCTGCACATCCGCGGGGCGACTTCCCCGAGGTGAAGCCGGGGACGGTACTCGGTCACGAGGCCGTCGGTGAGGTCGTGGAGGCCGGCGGGCAGGTCCACCACCTGCGCGTCGGTGATCAGGTGATCGTGTCGTCCGTCTCGGCGTGCGGCCATCGCCGGGAGTGCCGCGACGGCAGGTACGGCCAGTGCCGCGGGGGCGGCGGGTGGATCCTGGGAAGTCTGATCAACGGCACCCAGGCCGAGTTGGTGCGCGTACCGTTCGCCGACCACTCCACCACCCGTCGCCCCTCGGACCTCCCCCTCGACGATGCGGTACTGCTCGCCGAACTCCTCCCCACCGCCTACGAGGTCGGGGTGCGCAACGGACATGTCGGCCCGGGAGACACCGTCGTCGTGGTGGGCGCCGGCCCGGTCGGCGTAGCCGTGGTGGTGCTTGCCCGGCTCTACTCGCCGCGCAGGATCATCGTCGTCGACCTGGCCGGCGCTCGACTGGAGACCGCTGCCCGGCTGGGGGCGGAATGCCGCCGAATCGCCGGGAAAGATGATCGCCGACCTGTCCGAGGGGCCGGGCGCCGACGCGGCCATCGAGGCGTCAGGCGATCCGGACGGGTTCGTGCTCTGCACGCGCGCCGTGCGCACGGGCGGGCACATCGCCAACATCGGCACGCACGGCAAACCGGCGACGTTGCATCTGGAGTCCCTGTGGCGCAAGAACGTGACGATCAGCACGGGCCAGGTCGACACGTCCTCCGTACCGTGGCTGCTGGAGCTGATGAGATTCGGGCACCTGTCGGTCAAGCCCTTGATCACCCACACTCTCGGGCTGGGCCGAATGGTAGACGCCTACGACGTGTTCGCACGCGGCACCAGTACGGGCGCCCTCAAAGTCGTGCTGCACCGGGAGTGAGGTCCGAGCACCAGAGGGCACGAAAGCGGTGGTGGGTTCACCGAGCCGGTCCGGTTCGCGCCTTCGAGCCGCTGACCAGGAACCGCGTGGCATCCGACAGGGTGGTCAGTTCCGGGTAGTCCTCCTCGTCGATACGGACTCCCGTGCGCTCGGACAACAGCTCCACGAGACTGAGGAAATCAAGCGAATCCAGTTCGAGTACGTCGCGGAACCTGTCGTCCGGCTCGACCGCGGTGAAGTCGGCGTCGGGGATGATCTGCGTGATCGACTCCTTGATCACCGTCAGGGCCTCCGCGTTGTTCAGGGGCTTCATCGCCATCACAGCTCCTCGGGTTTCTGCAGCAGTCGGCCGACCGCCGTGAGATAGCGCGCGCCGACGGCGCCGTCCGTGGCCCGATGGTCGGCGGCCAGGGTCGCGGTCACCACGGGACGCACGCCGAGCATGCCGGCCGCGGCCCAGGGCCGCTCGACGACCGCTCCGAAGCCGACCAGTGCCACTTGGGGCGGGTGGATGACGCCGAACACCGCTTCCACGCCCTGGTCGCCCAGGCTGGTGACGGTCAGGGTGGCGCCGGCCGTCTCGCTCCCGCGCAGCCTTCCCCGGCGGGCACGCTCCACCAGGTCCTTCAGACGCGTCATGAGGGCGTCAGGTGTCAGTGTGTCGGCGTGGTGGATCACCGGGGCGAGCAGTCCGCCCTGTCGGAGCGAGACGGCGATACCGAGGTTGATCTCGGAGGCGGGGGTGTACCCGCCGTTCTGCCAGTAGCCGTTGAGCGCCGGCACCTCGCGTGCCGCCACGGCGGCGGCCTTCAGGAGCAGTGTCGCGGGCACGAGCCGGTCGGCGGGTGTACGAGCGCGGTTGGTCCGGTGGAGCCAGTCCTCGGCCGCCGTCAGGTCGACGGTGGTGGACAGGTAGTAGTGCGGTATCTCCCGCTTGGAGCGGCTCATGAGGTCGGCGATGGCGCGGCGCATGGCGTCCGTACGGTCCCCGGGGCGGCTGCCGCTCGGTAGGGCGGCGTCCGGGTGCGGTTCGCCGTTCTGCGGGCGCCGATCGGGTCGCTCGACTTCGTCTCCGGCTGGGCGGCGCATGGCCGTGTGTACGTCCGCCGCCCGCACGGCTCCGCCGTCCCCCGTGCCTCGAACCGCCGTCAGGTCGACGCCGAGTTCGTTGGCGAGGCGCCGTGCGTACGGCGTGGCCCGCACCCGGGGGGCGGTGGACTGCCGGGCGTGATCCACGTCGGCACGTGTGATCCGTCCGCCCCGGCCGGTGCCGTGCAATGTCGTCGGGTCGACACCCCGCAGCGCGGCCAGGTGACGTACCAGCGGCCCGGCGCCGAGGAGCGCGGTGGCTCCGTCATACGACACCTCGCGCGTTGGCGCGTGGTGGGCGCTCGGCATTTTCCGGGACTCGGTGAGAACCGGTTCCCGGACGGGTTCGGGCTTGCGGGCAGCCTTCCGCCGGCGTTTCGGGCGCTCGTGCCGTGCGGACGGTTCGTGGTCGGTCTCCGCCTGCACGGGCGCTGTTCGCCTGAGAGGGCCCTTGACCGGTTCGGTGGCTGCGCGGGGGGTTGCGTCAGCCTCTGCCGTCGCCGGTTGCCCGGGAGGTCCCGCCTGCCCGCCGGGATCGATCAGCGCGAGCGGTGTCCCCACCGGGACCCGGGCCCCCGGCTCGACGAGCAGCCGCCCTACGGTCCCGGACTGGAAGCACTCGACCTCGATGGCTGCCTTGTCCGTCTCCACGACCGCCACGACGTCGCCCTTGTGCACCTGGTCTCCAGGGCCCACGAGCCACTCCTGCAGCACTCCCTCGTCCATGTCCGCGCCGAGCGAGGGCATGGTGAACGCCGTCATCTCAGCCCGACCTCCCGCTGCCAGGAGCCGGTTCCACCGCGTCGGATCCGGTCGGCGCAGGCTCGCCGACGGCGCGCCGCGCGGCGGCCACGATCCCGCCAGGCTGGGGCAGCGCGGCCTCCTCCAGTCCGCGCGCGTACGGCACGGGCACCTCGGCACTGCACACCCGTTCGACGGGGGCGTCGAGGTCGTAGAAGTGCCGTTCGGCGAGGCGCGCGGACACCTCCGCGGCCAGGCTGCCGGTGCGCCAGCCCTCGTCGACGACGACGGCGCGGTGCGTGTGCGCCACCGACTCGCCTATGGTGGCGTCGTCCAGCGGGCGCAGGGTGCGCAGGTCGACGACCTCCGCGCTGATTCCGCCGCTCGCCAGGTCCTCGGCTGCGGCCAGTGCCTTGGGCAGGGAGCCGCCGTACGTGATCAGCGAGACATCCGTACCGGGCCGGCGGACGGCCGCTCGGTCGAGGTCGACCGGCCCCGCACCGGCGGGCAGATCGCCCGACACGTTGTAGAGACTGCCGTGTTCGAAGATCAGCACAGGGTCCGGGTCGGCGAGTGCGGGAGCCAGCATGTACCGGGCGTCGGTGAGGGTGGCCGGCGCGAGGACTCGCAGGCCCGGGATGTGGGCGTACCAGCCCTCCAGGCTGTGCGAGTGCTGGGCCGCGAGCTGCCGGCCCGCGCCCGTGGTCATCCGGATCACGATCGGTACGGGCAATTGCCCGCCCGACATGTGAAGCAGGGTCGCCGCGTTGTTGAGGATCTGGTCCAGGGCCAGCAGGCTGAAGTTGACCGTCATGATCTCGACGATCGGCCGCATGCCGGCAAGGGCCGCACCGATACCGGCGCCGACGAACGCCGACTCGGACAGCGGCGCGTCGCGGATCCGTTCGGGCCCGAACTCCTCCAGCAGGCCGAGGCTGACGCCGAAGCAGCCGCCGTACCGGCCCACGTCCTCACCCATCAGGAACACCCGGTCGTCGGTGCGAAGGGCCTCGCGCAGTGCGTCGCGCATCGCCTCCCGGTACGTCGTCTTCCGGTCGGAGGGGGCGGCGGTCCCGGTGGTGCGTGTGCGGGTCGTGGTCATGGCCGGGTCGCCTCCACCGGGCTGGCGAACGGCAGTCGCGTCCACACCGGCCGGGAGTCCTCGGCGAGG
>NZ_JBSGDB010000140.1:0-19775 GCF_053602155.1 Streptomyces sp. NPDC004561 | reverse complement strand
CACGCGTTCCATTCGCCGTTGATGGACCCGATGTTGGAGGAGTTCGCGCGGTCCGTCAGCGGTCTGGTCTTCAATGAGCCGCGGATTCCGGTTGTCTCGACGGCGGCCCGCCAGGCGACGGCGTCGATCCCGCCCAGCAGGTCCTGCCATTCCGCGGGCCGTGACGGCGGGGCCAGTCCGCGGGTCTCGTCGTCGATCTCGCCGCGCAGATGACGGCCGTCCGCGGCGACGGCGGTGAGGGTGCCCGGGTGCTTTTCGGGCCGGTACGCCTCGTAGGGGCGCAGGTCGGGCAGCAGGCCGGTCAGGGCCGGGGCGAGGACGGTGTCGGGGACCTCAGCGGGCAGGTCCACGACCGGTCCCGAGCGCATGATGCCGACGCGCCGGGACAGTTCCTCGCGGCGGTGCAGCACCTCGGCCGCCAGCCGTGCGGCGCGCACCACGCCCTCCCGTACCCGGGTGTCGGCGGCCCCGGGGAGGAGCCGGGTGACATGGGCGCGCAGGTCCTCGATCTCCTGGGTGCTCGCGGCGGCGGTGAGGAGGGCGCGGACCGTGTGGTCGTCCACGGTGCGCACCGCCTTGGAGGAGTGCTCGTCGCGTGGGGTGAGGAAGTGCCAGAACGCGGGCGGCGGCACGGGCCCGGCGTCCTCGCCCAGGGTGGGCGGGCGGTCGCGGTCGCGCTCCGCGGGCGACACGAAGCCGTGGACCTGCCACAGCAGCGAGTTGTCCTCTGCGGCATGGCAGCGCACGGTCTGCTCGCCGGCCGTGACGGCGTCCTCGCCTCCCTCCGGGAGGGCGATGATGCCCCAGGGGTGGCGGCCGTAGCGGTGGCTTCGGTAGCGAGCGGTGCGGCCGTCTGCCGACTCCAGCAGGAACTCGGTGGGTGAGGGGCCCTGGTGGGGCGTGCGGTTGAGGACGCGGCAGCCCACGAGGCGGCCGTCCTGTCCGAGGAGGGAGGCGGGGGCGTCCTCGGGGAGCGCGGCGAGGAACTGGCCGCCCTCGAACTCCTCTGTCCCCGAGGGAAGTTCGCGGTCGCGGTGGAACTCCGGCAGGCTGCGGTCGGCGCACGGGGTGCCGGTCGCCGGGTCGTACGGCGTCCAGTTGCCGCCCGCGTGGAAGACCTCGGCGCTCCAGTACCGGTGGCCGTCGCCCAGCTGGAGTTCGTGGCCGCCGATGCCCTCCCGGCCGCCGGGCCGCAGCACGCGCTCACCGTCGAACCGGCCGCCGCGGTCCGGGGTTTCGAACTGGAAGCCGAAGGCGCCCTGGATCAGCCCGCCGTACGGATACAGGCCGAAGGTCTGCTCCGGGGTGAACACCTCGTGCGGCCGCTCGCTCCAGAAGGCCTGTTCGCAGGCCCCGCGGTCGCCGGTCCGCCAGCTGACGAGGAACTGCCCGCCGGCGTAGTGGACGGCGTGCGAGGCCGCCTCGTCCGGCACCCGGTAGGTGCACGACCCGCGCGTCCCCGCGTGGTCGACGGCGACCGCGCGGTCGGCGCCGAAGACGGTCAGCACGGGCCAGGTGCAGGTGACGCGGAGGTCGTCGGCCGGGTCGAAGCCCGCCGTGGCCGCCTCCAGGGCGGGCCAGCCCAGTTCCTCGGGCAGTCCGGCCCGCAGGGCGCGGGCGAGCGGGCCGGTGAGGTCCAGGTCCGCCAGTGCCTCCTCGATGCCGTCCAGGGCGGTGGCCGTCGGCCGGTCGAGGAGCCCGGCCAGCTCGGTCACCGCCTCGTCGGCCGCGGCGAGGCCGCCGGCGCGCAGGGCGCCGAGCAGGCTCTCGACCCGGGCGTGCACCTCGGCGGCGATGCCGGCGTTCTCCGGGAGGCGGGTGATCGCCGTGCCGCCCCCGCGCAGGCCCGCGTGCACGGTGCCCTCGAGCCGCGGACCGAAGACCGGGTCGGCGGCGAGGGCCTTCAGATCGCGGCGGGAGCGGTCGTCCCAGAACGTCAGCCGGACGGCTTCGCCGGGGTCCGCCACGGGGATGCCCTCGGCGAGGCAGGCGTCCAGCAGGTCGGCGTCCAGACCCGGCCAGTGGTACTGGTCCTCATGGATGCGCACGGGGGTGCCCGCCGCCCGCAGCCGGGGGGCGAACCGGGTGACGACGGCGAAGAGTTCGGCGGGCACGGGCTGGCGTGAGACGCCGCCGTAGGGCTCCTTCCGGTGCGCGTACGTGCGTGTGTACCGGCCGAGCCAGCCGGCCAGGTCCCCTTGCGGGGTGAGCCGTCCGGCCGCCGCGGCGTCGATGATGCCGCCCCGCAGCAGCAGCCGCAGCCACGCCGAGGCGTCGTTGCGCGAGACCGGGAAAAGGTCGAGCAGCGCGGCCTGCACGTCCGTGTCCTGGGGGTGGTCGGCCAGCGGTGCGGTGGCGGCCTCCAGCAGGGCGTCGGGGACCGTCTTGCCGTGGGCGGCGGCGAGGACCCGCCCGAGGACGCGGGCCTCCTCGTCCGTGCCGAGCCCGGCGGCGCCCGCCGACGCCCGGACCCGGCGCGCCAGATCGGCGGGGAGTTCGCCCGGGGAGGCCGCCCAGGCGGTCAGCACCCGTACATACTCCTCGTGCGCCCGGGCGGGCGGCAGCTCACCGGCCAGCCGCCGCTGGTGCTCGCTCAACTCCTTTATCGGCAGCGCGCCGTGGGCGGCGAACAGCAGCAGGTTGGCCCGCCGCCAGTCCGCGTCGACGGTCAGCGCGTGCTCCTGCTCGGCCCGGCGGGCCAGGGCGTACGCCTTGGCGGCGGCACGCCCGCGGTACCCGAGCAGTCGGTGCCCCACCGTGTCCCAGAACCACGGCAGATGAGCCGCCGGCAGCCCGTTCGCCCGGCGCTTCAGCCGCTCCAGGCAGCGCTCCATCCTGGGGTACGCGCACGACACGGCCGCGGACACCTCGTCGAGCAGCGCGAGCGCGGCACTTTCCGCGCCGGGGTCATGGGCCTCGACCCAGCGGGCGTACGTCGCGGACCGGTGCGGTTCCGAGGGCAGCAGGGCGTGTGCGAGCATGCGACCGATCTTGGCACGAGGGTCCGACACCCCGTCAGAACCTGTGGACAAGCAGGGCGATTCCCGACGGCGGCCGGCGAAAAACCCTGATGAGGCGCGGGGAGTGCCCTGTTAGGGTCCTGCGGTGCACTCCCTCCGTGAGCCCCTCTTCTTCGCCCGCCTGCGCGAGTCCCGACGTGTGCTCGTCGCCGGTGCGGGCGGCGGTTTCGACGTCTACGCCGGACTGCCGCTGGCGCTCGCGCTGCGCTCGGCCGGAGCCGAGGTCCACCTCGCCAACCTGTCCTTCTCGGACCTGTACGGCCTCGGCCTCGACCACTGGGTGGCGGAGGACGTCGCCGCCGTCCGCCCGGACACTCCGCTGCACGGCGACTACTTCCCCGAGCGGTCGCTGGCCCGGTGGCTGGCGGCGCGGGGTCTGCCGGACATCGTCCACGCCTTTCCCCGTACGGGTGTCGAGCCGCTCCGGGCCGCCTACCGGGCCCTCGTGGAGCATCTGGGCGGGGTGGACGCGATCGTCCTCGTCGACGGCGGGACGGACATCCTGATGCGGGGTGACGAGCACGGGCTCGGCACTCCGGAGGAGGACATGGCGAGCCTGGCCGCCGTGGCGGCCCTGGACGAGGTGCCGCAACGGCTGGTGGCCTGCCTGGGGTTCGGGGTGGACGCCTATCACGGCGTCAACCACGCGCTGGTCCTGGAGAACCTGGCCGCCCTGGACCGCGAGGGCGGCTACCTGGGCGCCTTCTCACTCCCCCGCGAGAGTCCCGAGGGCAGCGCCTACCTGGACGCGGTCGCCCACGCCCAGCGCTGCCACGCCGGTCGTCCCAGCATCGTCAACGGTTCCGTCGCCGCCGCGGTGGGCGGTGACTTCGGCGACGTGCGGTTCACGGAACGCACCCGTAACAGCGAGCTGTTCGTCAATCCTCTGATGGCCCTGTACTTCTGCGTGGACCTGCCCGCTCTGGCCCGCGCCAACCTCTACCTCGACCGGTTGGCGGGCACCGTGCTGATGCGCCAGATCAGCACGGCCATCGCCGGCTTCCGCGAGGAGCTGCCCCGTCAGCGCCAGCCCCGGGTGTTCCCGCACTGACGCCCGCCGCCGCGCAAAGGGAACGCTTGTCAGCGCCTGGCGAGTTCCCGGACGCCGACGACGCCTGCGCCACGGTCAGCAGGGGCAGTGCCGCCGTCCGGCCGAGGCGGCCGTTGCCGATGTACTCGTCGGCGCCGGGGGTGTCGAGCCACGGGTACAGGGCGGCGGCGCGTACCGCCAGGATCAGCAGGCCGAGCGCGGCGAGGGCGAGCGCACCGCCCGGTGCGCCGACGTCGGGCCACCGATGGCGCCACAGCAGCAGCCGGCCGAGCGCGCCTGCGACGAAAGGACGGCGGCCCACAGACAGGATCGGACACGGCCGGCGGGAGCACCTCGAAGACGCCGGGCCGGCCCTCATGGCGAGCTGCGTGTTGACGGGCACAGCGCGAGGGCCGGCAACCAGACGCAGAGCGCGTACGTCACGACGAACGCCGGCTCGCCCAGGCCGGTCCCGTCCACCGGCGGGCGGATCAGCGGCCACAGCCCGGGCAGTGCGCAGGTCCGGGCGAGTCGGCCTCGGTCGTGACCGGTGCGAGAGCGGGGCCCACCCCGAAGCGGATGGGTGGGCGGGCCCCGCTCGCCGGTCCATTCTGGGCGCCGTACGCCGCGGCGGGCACGGGTGAGCCGGGGTCGCCTGACGCACGCCCCGCGCACCCCGTGTGAACCGCGCGCGCCGGTGCGCGGGGCGCGCGGTTGCGCGGCGGCGCGCCGCGCGGCCCCCCGCCGACGTCTTGTCGGGCCGAGCGGTGATACTGGGAGGCGCCCCCGCCCCCATCAGCAGATTGGCTCATGTCGAACACCGCCGGCGACCGCGCCACCATCCCGCAGACCCTCTGGGCGGCCCGCGGCCGCCACACCGGTCCCGCACCCGAGGACGTCGTCCGCCGCACCCTGCGCCGGCACAAGGAGAGCGGGGACATCGACGACTTCACCGAACCCCCCGTCCCCGAGGATTCGCCCCGGCGGGTCTTCGAGGCGCGCTGGCGGGCCGACGGCACGGCGACCGTGCGGGCCCGGCTCGTCCTCGTGCCGCGCGAGAAACCGCAGGGCCACGAGTGGCGGCTCGTCGCGGAGGCAGAGCGCGCGTGGGACGAGGGCTGGCCCTCGCCCGCGACGCTGTTCTGGCCCGAGGACGCGCCCGTCGCGGGTGACGACGGCTCCTGGGACCATCACGCCACGGTCTCCGGCCTGCGCTTCCGGCAGGTCAACGCGCTGCCCGCGGACGACAAGGAGATACGGCGCCGGCTGCGGGACGCGTCCCGCGAGGCATGGTGCGTCAACCTCGTCGTGCACGAGGCGATGACCCCGGACGAGCAGGGGAAGCTGCCGCTGGCCCGGCTGCTGCCGCCCGGCCTCAGGCACCTCGTCGTGGAGCACCGGGCCGCCCCGCACCAGTTGCGCGCAGTCAACTGGGCGCTGAAGGACCTCGGTGTCGAGGTGCCGCGCGGCGGCGCCGTACTCCTCCCGCCGGACCCCGCGCCGAAGGATTACGACAGCCAGGAACACCGGGTGCGCAGCGTCTTCCTGGACGGCTCGGAGCCCGCCGAGCTCTTCGCGGCCCTGCGGCACTTCGCCGCTCTGCCGCGGCCCCTGCCGCGGGACGCCGAGGAGGCGCTGGCGGACCTGCGGGACAACTGGACCCTGATGACCCTTCAGGAGGAACTGGAGCGCGAGCGGCAGATGGTCGCCCGGTACGCCGAGGCACTGGACGCGATGACGAAGTCCCGGGACCTGTACAAGCAGGCCGCCGAGCAGGCCCTGGAGGCGCTGGCCGCCTACCGTGACGTGCCCGGGGAGGCCCTGCCGCAGCAGCGGCCCGCCGCCCGGACGCCCGCCGCGCTCCAGCAGTTGACGCGGACCTTCGAACGGCTGAGATTCCCCGGCAAGGGGAAGACGCCTTCCGAGGAGACCGTCGACGGCACGGACCGGCCGTCGTAGGTCCCGTGTCGCCGAAGGAGGCCGGATGGACACCACCACGACCCTGCTCCTGGTCGCCGCCGTCCTCGCGGCGGGGCTGCTCGCGATAGCCGTCGGCCTGCTCGTCCGGCTCGTGCGCACCCGGCGCACGCTGCGGCGGGCGGGGCTGCCGACGGGCCCGCGCTGGGTCTTCTGGGGCGCGGTCGTCTATCTGCTACTCCCCACGGACCTGCTGCCCGATCCCATCTACCTCGACGACATCGGCGTACTGCTCCTCGCGCTGCGCAGTCTGCGCGCCGCCCGGCCGCCGCTGCCGCCGCTGCCGCCGGAGACGACCGGCCCCGGCCCCTGAGCGGCCGTCGTGTGCCCCACCATGGTGCGATGCGGACTGTGTTCACCGGTATCCCCGCCGCCCCGGCATAGCCGGACGTCGCCGTGGTCGTCGACGTGATGCGCGCGTTCACCGTGGCCGCCTGGGCCTTCCGGCGCGGAGCCGAGCGGATCGTCTTCGCCGGTACCCAGGAGGCGGCGCTGGAGCTGAAGGCCCGTCACCCCGGCTGGCTCGCCTTCCAGGACGGGCCGCCGGTGCCGGGCTTCGACCTGGCCAACTCGCCCGCCCGGCTGCGCTCGCTCGACGTGCGGGGCCGTACGGTCGTGCAGAAGACGACCGCGGGGACGGCCGGCGCGCTGGCGGTGGCGGACGCCGGGCTGCTGCTGTGCGCGAGCTTCGTGGTGGCCCGGGCGACCGCCGAGGCGCTGCGGCGCGCCCGGCCGGAAACGGTGACGTTCGTCGTCACCGGGGACGGCGGGCGGGCGGAGGAGGACCTGGCCTGCGCCGAGTACATCGCGGAACGGGTCCGCGCGGACGACGCCGACCCGGGTCCCTACCTGGAGCGGGCCCGGCGCTCCGACGCCGCCGCGCGGCTGGCCGACGGCGTGCGGCGCGGCTGGGCGGGGGTGCATGCCGAGGACGTGGGGATGTGCCTCGCGGCAGACAGCTTCCCGTTCGCCATGGCGGCCTCTCGTCTGGACGGTCACCCGGTGCTGCGCCCGGTGGACACCGGCGGGCCGCACCCTGTGACCTGACTCAGGACGCGCCGTCCCGGCCGCCGTTGTCTCCGATCAGCACTGCCAGCACCACCACCAGTGCCGCGAGCGCGGCCGCCGCTGCCGTCGTTCCGGCGAGCCAGCGCGGGGCCAG
The DNA here is from genome assembly GCF_053602155.1 of Streptomyces sp. NPDC004561. Taxonomy (NCBI): domain Bacteria; kingdom Bacillati; phylum Actinomycetota; class Actinomycetes; order Kitasatosporales; family Streptomycetaceae; genus Streptomyces; species Streptomyces sp. NPDC004561. The sequence goes on along the minus strand of NZ_JBSGDB010000140.1, from coordinate 12,586 downwards.
GGTCGCCGCCCACAGCCGGGCCGAGTCCGGCAGGCCGAACCGGCCGCCGAGCATCTGGCCCGCCGCGAGGGCCGCCGTGACCGCGACGGCGGCGCCGGCGGCGACGAGCCGGGCGGTCACCGCCCGGCTCGGCAGGGCGAGGGCCAGCAGCATGCACAGCGCCGAGGCGATGAGGGTGGCGCCGAGGGCTCCGTGGGAGAGCCCGAGCCAGTAGCGCGGGGCGTGGGCGGCCCCGCACAGGAACACCATCAGCGCCGCGCCCCGGACCCACACGTGAGCGCCGGAACCGTGACCGGACTGGGGGCGCATCACCGGCCGTTCCGCCAAGGCGGGGCGCGGCATGACCGCTACGGGAGACGGCGTGACCGACACGAGGGGCGTCGAGGCCACTATGGGGGGCGTCGCGGCCTCTGCGGGAGACGGCGCGGCCGCTACGGGAGACGGCCCGGCCGCTGCGGAGGCGTCAGGCAGGGCCTGCGGTTCGGCGGGCGCGGGGGTCGCCGATTCGGGAGCCGCCGGCTCGGAAGCCGCCGATTCGGAAGCCGCCGATTCGGGCGACAGGCCCTCGGGTTCTGCGCGTTCGGTGGCCAGGCGGCCGATCAGCTCGGCGAGTTCCTCGATGGGCCGGCTCACGGCCGCCGCCCGCACGACGGCCTGCCCGCAGTGGGGCTCCACGGGGGTGCGGTGCAGCAGCTGCACCAGCCGGGTGACGTCCTCCAGGGGGCGGCTCTCGGCGGCGGCGCGGATCGCCTCGTCGGCGCTGTCCGTCCCCCGGGGCGGCTTGGTGAGCAGGGTCACCAGCCGGGTGACGTCCTCCACGGACCGGTCGACCGCGGCCGCCCTCAGCGCGTCGGCAGCGGTCCGGGCGTGCTCCGGCGCGCCTTCCAGCAGGGTGATGAGCCGGACGACGTCCTCCAGCGGGCGGTCGGTGACGGCAGTGCGGACCAGACCGTGCAGCGGGTCGCCGTACCGGGCCTCGTCCTCGGGAAGGGGCTCGGTGAACGGTGCGGGCGGCGGTGCGGGCCGCGTCAGGACGAGAGCGGGCCGGGTGGGGAGCCCGGCGGCGGCCGGCGCTGGAGATATGACGGAGTCGTCGGGGCAAGGGGACGAAGATCGGACGGTCATATCGGCTCCAGAAGAGGGGTACGGCCGCAACCGGCGCCCCCGCGTGCGGCGCGCGGCATTGCTCCAGTCCATTACTAGGAGCGGCTCCATGGCTCCGCCACCGGGATGAGGCACTGGTGTGAGGCCACTCCGCACGGGACGCGGCGAAGCGGGGCCGATCACGCCGAGGCACCGACACGCCCGCCGAGACCCAGCCGTCGTGGACACCATCCGAATCGCCCCCACGCTCACCCACGCCCCGAGAACGCCCCGCAAGCGGCCCCCGAGCCCGCCGCCCCGCGCACCCGGAGCCACGCCTCTCGCGCTCCCACCGCACCCGCTCGCGGACCGCCGCCCCGGTCCCCAGCCCACCCGTCCGTTTTCCTTCGTCCGCCCAGGTGCGTTCCGCACTCTTCCGGGCGCATTCTTGCTGTGTCAGCCACCCGGAGGCACGCGGGACGAGGTAGGGCCCATGGCTGGGAGCGGGGAGCAGACGGTCCGCACGCGGGCCCGGCTGGCCGCGCTGCTGGCCGACGCGTCGACCGCTGCGCTCCGCGCGGCCGACGGCCGGGTGGCGGGCGTCTACCTGCGCTCCAGCACCCCCGGCCTGCTCCGCCTCGCGGTGCTCGCGGGGCTGCCCGGCCCCCTGTTCCGGGCCTGGTGGCGGATGCACGTGGCCCGCCCCTTCCCTGTGGCCGACGCCTACCGGCTCGGCGTGCAGGTGGTGCTGCCGAACGCGACGGAGACGATGCGCCGGTACCCGCAGTTCGCCGCGGGCCTGCCGTTCCCGTTCGGGTCGGTGCACATGCCGGTGCCGGGCGCGAGCGAGCCGGTGGGGGTGCTGACGGTGCTGCGCCCGGCGATGGGCGACTCCCCGGACGAACCGCTCGACCGGGAACTGCTCGCCCGGCTGGCCGAGGGCCTGGGCGCCGAGTTGCTCGCCCTCGCCGAGGGGGACGAGGGCGAGCTCGTCTGGGACGGGGAACCGCAGTGCGTCCGCCCGCCCGCGAGCCGGCCCTCGGGGGCCGCCGTGGGGCGGTTCACCTGGGACCCGGTGACCTGCGCGGTGCGCGCGGACGACCGGCTGCACGCCCTCCTCGGCCTGGTGCCCGGCGGATTCGAGGGGACCGAGGCCGCGCTCGCGGACGCCCTGTCCCCGGCCGAAGCGGACCGGATCCTCGCCGCGCTGCGCGAGACGGCTGCCGGGAAGCCACCGGGTGCGCCGCTCAGCCTGCGGGCGCGCGACGGCACACCGCGCCTGGTGGACCTGTGGCCGCCGGACAAGGAAAGTTCCGCGACCGCGGTCGGCGGGATGGTCTTCGACCCGGGCGCCGCCGCCGCGGAGGGGGCGGCCGATCTGCTGCCGCAGGGCGTGTTCTGTGTGGACCGGATGGGGTTGATCGTGTACGTCAACCCGGCCGCCGCACGGCTCGCGGGCCGGGAGCGTAAGTGGCTGCTCGGGCGCCCGCTGTGGGAGGCGATGCCGTGGCTGACCGGGCCGCCGTACGACGACCATCTGCGCGGCGCCCTGCTCGCCCCGGATCCGGTGCACTTCCATGTGCGGCGGCCGGCGGGCGCGGACATGGCCCCCGGCGAGTACGACTGGCTCGCCGTGTCCGCGCATCCCGGCGCCGACCTGCTGACCTGCACCCTCGTCCCGGCCAGCCGCATGGACACACCGGTCGAGCCGGTGCCCGAGGCGCTTGTGCCGGAGGACACGGTGACCGGCGACTCGATGGCGCCGGTGTACCGGCCGATCGCCCTGGCCATCGCGCTGTCGGACGCGGTGACGGCCCGGCAGGTGTCCGCGGTGGTCATGCGGGAGCTGCTGCCCGCGTTCGGCGGCCGCCGTCTGGCCATCTACCTGCTCCAGGAACGGCATCTGTACCTGGCCTGGGAGACCGGCTTCCCGCAGGGCTTCCTCGCCCCGTTCGACGGCGTCGGACTCGACGCGCACCTGCCGGGCGTGGAGACGCTGACGACGGGCCGCCCGCTGTTCTTCGAGTCGATGGAGCTGCTGGCGGCCACCTACCCGGGGATCCCGCTGGACGCCGAGGAGGGCGCCCGCGCCTTCCTGCCGCTGATCGCCTCGGGCCGGCCGGTCGGGTCCTGCATCCTCGGCTTCGACGGCTCGCGCGGCTTCAGCACGGAGGAGCGCACGGTCCTGACGGCGCTCGCCGGGCTGATCGCGCACGCCATGGAGCGGGCGCAGCGCTACGACAGCGAGGCGGCCCTGGCCCGCGGCCTGCAGCAGGCCCTGCTGCCGCGCCGGCTGTCGACGCATCCGCGGGTGGAGACCGCGGGCCGCTATCTGCCGGGCACGCAGGGCATGGACGTGGGCGGCGACTGGTACGACGTGGTGGAGGCCGGGGACGGGCTCGCGCTGGTCATCGGGGACGTGCAGGGGCACGGGGTGCAGGCGGCGGCCACGATGGGCCAGCTGCGCAGCGCGGTGCGGGCGTTCGCGCTGGGCGACCGGTCGCCGGACGAGGTGCTCAGCGGGACGAACCATCTGCTGATCGACCTCGACCCCGGCCAGTTCGCGAGTTGCTGCTACGTGCGCCTCGACCCGGCGACCGGACAGGCCCGGGTCGCCCGGGCGGGGCATCCGCCGCCGCTGCTGGGCTCGCCCGACGGGCGCACCCGGCTGCTGGACATCCCCGGTGGTGTCGTCCTCGGGGTGGATCCGCGCGCCCAGTACCCGGTGACCGAGCTGCTGCTGCAGCAGGACGCGATCCTCGCGCTGTACACGGACGGTCTCGTGGAGCGGCCGGGCGCCGACATCGACGACGGCATCACCGCCCTGCGGCTGGCCCTGTCCAGGGCGGGGGCGGCCGCCGGGCGGCGGGGCAGGCGCTCGCTGTCCGGGGTCGCCGACCGGCTCACCGCCACCGCCCGGCACGCCAGAGCCCGCCCCGACGACGTGGCGCTGCTGCTCGCCGCCCGCCGTCCGGCACCCGAGCGGCCCGCGTGACCGGCCGGCGCCGGTTCGTCGTACGGCGGTCACCTGGGGTGACAGTCTCGCCTGACGGCGCCGGGCAGTGTAGACATGGGCACATGGTGCGACTGCCCGGCCGGCCCGCGACTCGGCCGCCCCGTCCTTTCGGGCACCCGCGCGCACCGCTGGGCCGGCAGCCGGACGGATCCGGTGGCGACGGCGGCAACGGCGACCGGCCGGGGATGCTGCGGTCGGCGGTGACCGGACGCAGCGTCGCCGGGCAGGTGTTCCTGCTCCAGGTGGTGATCGTGCTGCTGCTGGTCGTCTCGGCCGTGGTGGCGCAGGTGCTGCAGGTGCGGCACGACAGCGACACCGAGGCCCGCAACCGCTCCCTCGCCGTGGCCCAGACGTTCGCCAACGCACCGGGCACGGCGGCCGCGATGCAGTCCCCGAACCCGACGGCGATCCTGCAGCCCAAGGCCGAGGCCGCCCGCAAGGCGACCGGCGTGGACTTCATCGTCGCGATGAGCACACAGGGCATCCGCTACACGCACCCCAAACCGGACCGCATCGGCAAGAAGTTCGTCGGCACCATCGGCCCGGCCCAGGCGGGGGGCACGGTCGTCGAGCAGGTCAACGGCACGATCGGCCCGCTGGTACAGGTCGTGGTGCCGGTGAAGGACCCCGGCGGCAAGGTGGTGGGGCTGGTCTCGGCGGGCATCACCACCGCGCACGTGGGCGGGGCGGCCGCCCAGCAGCTGCCGCTGCTGCTCGCGGCGCCGCGGGACACGTCGTCGCCGCCGCGCCGGGCATCGCGTGCGCCGGGAACCGCCTCAGTGCAGGGTGTGCGGCGCCAGGACCGTCAGCCAGAGCAGGGCGATGGTGCCGGCGCCCATCAGCGGCGTCAGCATCTCGGTCTCCAGCCTGTTGCCGCTGCTCTTGATCAGCACGATCTCGTAGCGGGTTTTCAGCGGCCACAGCCACGGGGCTCCACGCTTGGTGATGGAGTCACCGAGTAGGTGTGCCAGGCAGCCAAGGCCGACGGCGTAGGGCAGCCAACCCGGCGCGGCAGGGATGAACTTAGAGATCGCGGCGGTGCCGAGCGCGGCCAGCGCCACGATGGTGCCCCAGGCGTGGAATCCATGACCGGGCGGGCAGAGATTGAGCGCGCGTACCGCCATGGCCAGAAGGAAGAAGGACATCCCGAGCGTGAAGGGCCTGCCCAGGTAGGCGATTCCGGCCCAGGTGCCCACGGTCATGAGGGCGATGAAGAACAGGGAGTGAGTGGCATGGCGGTGTCCGCCGGAGATCCAGGCGACGAACCGACACAGGATCCTGGAGACCGGGCCGAGGAAGTTCGCGATCGTGCCGTCGTGGTGGTCGAGGTCGGGCAGCAGCGCGGCGCCCGCGCACAGCACCGTGCCCATCAGGACCTCCCGGGGCGCCAGATGCGTGTGCAGCAGCAGGGGTGGCAGGTACGGAGCGGTGCCGGCGAACAGCAGCGCACCGCTCACAGCATGCGAATGGCCCATCATGATGAGGTGGTTCTCCCCCGATCGGGCGCCGTGCGAGCGGCGCGTCGATGTCTGAACAGTCGAAGGTCAGAGATTGGTGAGCTGTTCGCCCTTGCCGTCCTCGATGATGTGGTCCACACACACCGCGAGGACGATCAGCAGGAGCCCGTCGGGCTCGTACATCACGTCGACGGCGTAGGAGTCGCGGATGCTGAACCAACGGCGCGAGATGTGCGCCAGGGTGGTGCCGTTGTCCGTGATGTCGAACTCGCGGTCCCAGAGGTTGCCGGATATGCGCAGCCGGCGCCCGTCCCGCAGGGTCACCTTGAAACGGTCCCCGAAGAAGCGGAACCTCCGCTTGCTGATGCGGCCGACGTTGTCACCGTCCTGCTTGACCAGGATCGTGTGATGAAGGGTCAGCGCCTTCTTCACGATGCTCGCGACCTGATCGCCCTGGGCGTCCACGAAGTGGAACGTCGTACGCAGCCGCATCAGTTTGCGGTCGACCTTGAACACCTTCTCCCGGTGCTCCGTCTCGACCCAGGCCTCCTCATGGAACGCCAGCATGCGGTCCCGTATCAGATAACGCATGGGGTCCCCGTCCCGTTCAGGTGATGGCGAGCAACAACTGTCCGCGATAATAGTTGCGCCGTTACGCAAAGCGGCAACCGCATCCGCACAAGAAGCGGGGAGTCACACATGGCCACCACAAATCTCCGCCGCACGAAGTGCCGCACGGCGGAGCTGCTCCTGATGCTGCTGCTCGGACTCGGCCTGGCAGTGACACCGGCGGCCGCCGCGACCCACGCACAGCAGCAGGCGACGGCGGCCGTCACCACCGTACGCACCGGAGCCGCGTCGCCGGACACCGCCTCCGGCATCAGCTTCCGCCATCACCGGTCCCGGCATCACACATCGTCGGCTCGGCTCCGCACCACGAAGTCCAAGAAGAAGGGCGGCTTCTTCAGGAAGTTGGGTACCTTCCTCCTGGTCCTCGTCATCCTCGTCATCCTCTTCATAGCCCTGCTGGTCTGGCTCCTGGTCCGGCTCGTCGGCAGGGTCTTCGGCCGCAGCGGCAACCGCTGACGCCATCTGCTGACCACACGGCCGGCCGGCCCCGGTCACCCCACGTCGGACCTGGTGGCGTGGATGCTCCAGCCACCGCATGCGGGCACACCGCCAAGGAGAACCGGCCCGCACAGGAGACCTTCCACTGCATCTCGTGCGGCCACCACGCGCACGCAGACATCGTGGGCGCCCTGAACGTTCTACAGGCCGGGCCGGCCCGTCGCGATGCCCAATCGGCATAGTGAGAAGCCCCCTCATGAGGGGGAGGAGTCACGGAGGGAAGGCCCGGCCGCTCACGCCCGCCCAACAGTGGCGTAACCGCGAACTGTGGGGCACTGCCCAGCGCATCACCCGACCTCGCTCCCCTCACACCACCACCGAGACCCTGGCGAAGGCCAGTCGATGAACCTCCAGGCCTCCATCTCGCTACGGAGGGTTACGTCGACGTCGTCCCGGTGCACTGTCCCCCCCTTCTCGGAGACACACGGCCTCCTGGATGCCCTGCAGCCTCGTTGGCGTCGGCTGGTACGGGACGAGGAAACCTCTCGCTCACAGCTGCGAAAAGTTTCGCTACACGTCGGGTAAGGGCACGCGGCTGCGAGCCCGGCGGCACGTGATGCACCGACCCCTTCTTTTTTAAGGGAAGGTTAAATGAGACTTAAACTACCTTCGCTCTGGTACGACTTCCTCAAGTACGGGCAGTTCAGGGCGTTTTAAGGTCGCGCCTTCCGGTTGGCGGACGCGGCGTCCGTGCGTATCGTCTGGCCAACCGGCGGGCCTGCCGGTGCAGTTGAGAGCGCTCTCGGCTCGTGATGTGTCCGCACGCTCGACATGCACCGGGCGGCGCCCGATCGGTAACTCCCCCACAGACAAGGTGCGTTCTCACCATGGCCGCTCATCGCGCACGCCGGTGGTCGTTCGGGGGGCTGGTGTGCCTGATGGCCGCCGCCCTCACCTCCGCCATCCTCTTCAACACGTCAGGCCCGGCCGCCGACCGGGCGAACGCGGCCACGGTACAGACATGGTCCGACGACTTCGACGGCCCCGCGGGCAGCGCGCCCAACTCCTCCAAATGGACCTTGGAGACAGGGGGCAACGGCAACGGCAACCACGAACTGCAGTACTACACCAACAGCACCAGCAACGCCGCGCTCGACGGCAAGGGCCATCTTGTCATCACGGCCCGCAAGAACAGCGACTCGGCTCTGCGGTGCTGGTACGGGACCTGCCAGTACACGTCGGCACGGTTGAACACGGCCAAGGCCTTCACCCAGGCGTACGGCCACTTCGAGGCCCGCGTCAAGGTCCCACGGGGCCAGGGCGTCTGGCCGGCCTTCTGGATGCTGGGTGACAACCTCGGCAGCGCGGGATGGCCGAACAGTGGCGAGATAGACATCATGGAGAACGTCGGCAAGGAACCCGGCGCGGTGCACGGCACAATCCACGGTCCGGGCTACTCCGGCTCCGGTGGCATCGGAGCCGCGTACACCCTGCCCAGCGGCAAGGCGTTCGCTGACGACTTCCACGTCTTCGCCGTCGACTGGAGCCCCTCCGCGATCACCTGGTCCGTGGACGGCCAGACCTACGAGACCCGGACCCCGAACGACGTCAACGGCAACAAGTGGGTCTTCGACCACCCCTTCTTCATCATCCTGAACTTCGCGGTCGGCGGTGACTGGCCCGGCAGCCCCGACTCCAGCACCTCCTTCCCACAGACCATGACCGTCGACTACGTCCACGTCTCGGCCTCGGACAGTGCCGGCTCGGGCTCGGGCGGCACGAGCCGCACCGGCACCATCAAGGGCATCGGCGACATGTGCGTGGACGTCGCGGGCGCCTCCAGTGCCGACGAGACCCCCGTCCAGCTGCACAACTGCAACGGCGCCGACGCCCAGAAGTGGACACTGAGCCGCGACGGCACCGTACGGGCTCTCGGCAAGTGCCTTGACGTCAAGGCCGATTCGCATGACGACGGTGCTGCCGTCCAGGTCTACACCTGCAACGGGACCAAAGCCCAGCAGTGGACCTACACCGCCGCCCGCGACCTGACCAACAGCGGCGCCGACAAGTGTCTCGACGCCACAGGCAACTCCTCCGCCGACGGCACCCGCCTCCAGATCTGGACCTGCTCCGGCACCGCCAACCAGAAGTGGACCGTCGGCTGAGCCGATCGGCCGAGCCCCCACACCCCCACCTTCCCCACGAAATGGCTCCGGTCGAGGCCGGGGCCCCGCAAGGAGCTCCCCACATGGCACACCGTCACCAGCGCAATCTGACCCGCCGCAAGATGATGTTCGCCCTCGGCGGCGCCACCGTCGGCGTCCCGGCGATCGCGGCCATCGCCCCGTACGCGCTCGCCAGCCAGACCGACGGCAACACCGCCGCGGCAACCGGCTCGCTCCCGATGACCGTCGTCAACAACAGCGGCTCCTTCGGCAACTCCTCCGTGCACCTCTACGTCGTCGGCAACCTGGACGGCAAGCAGGTCCGGCTCACCCCGGACAGCACCGTCGCCCCGATCGCCCTCACCGACAACGGTGCCGACGGCTTCACCGACTACGCCATCCCGCTCGCGAGCAGCGGTGAGACCAAGCTGTCCCTGCCGTACATGTCCGGGCGCATCTACATCGCACTCGGCAAGAAGCTCAAGTTCAAGGTCGTGACCGACGGCAACGGCAACGCGGCCCTTCAGTACCCGGCCGGGTGGGTCACGTCGGACCCCAGCTACGGAGTGCTGCACGACTGTGCCGAGTTCACGCACAACGCGGCCGGCATGTTCTGCAACACCACAATGGTGGACATGTTCAGCATTCCGATGAGCATCCGTCTCACCGGCGACAAGGACCAGACGACGGGCACCGTACGCAACGGCGGACGCGCCGCAGCCTTCGCCGCCGTGAAGAAGGTCGAGGAGTTCGCGCCGCTGATCGTGGACGACACCCGCATCATCGCCCCCGGCCACGGCCTGGACGCGGGCCTCTTCGCCAAGGACTACTTCGCCCCCTACATCGACGAGGTGTGGAGCACCTACTCCGGCAAGGACCTGAAGATCACCACCAACGCGGGCACGTTCACCGGCCGAGTGCGCGGCGGGCGGTTCACCTTCGACGGACCGGCCTCGGTGTCCTTCGCCAAGCCCTCGACCCGCGACGTCCTCTTCTGCGACGGCAACCTCGCCGCGCCCAACGACGGCACCACCGGCCCCGTCGCCGCCGTCCTGGGCGCCGGCTTCAACCGCTCCACGCTGCTGAGCAACACCGTCCAGCCCGCCACCGACGCGGCCGCCTTCTACCAGGGACAGCTGACCAACCACTACGCGAAGGCGATCCACGCGGCGACCGAGGACGGCAAGGCATACGGCTTCGCCTTCGACGACGTCGCGGACTTCGCCTCCTACATCCAGGACACCAGCCCGAACTCCTTCACCCTGACCGTGTCACCGTTCTGACGGACGGTCTACCCAGGGCCGATGTTCCTGAAGCCTTCGCCGGCATCGCCTCGGCCCTCCTCTGCTGGTGGCGCCTCTCACTGCGTTCGTGCGGCAGGCTGCCACTACGGGACGTTCCAGGCGGAGATGAACGGCTGTCCATCCTCAGCGGCCAGGAAGCTCAGCGTTCCGGGATGCGGGTGGCCCAGTACTCGGCCGGCCGACGCGTCCAGGCCCAGCCACCGCACGGTGAGCACACGCGCCAGATGACCGTGGGCGACCACGGCGACGTCGCCGTCGTTCAGCAGCGGCCGGATCCGGTCCAGCACCGCGTCCGTGCGCGCGGCGACCTGCTCGAGCCGCTCACCGGGATGGTCAGCGTCGCCGGGAACGACGCCGTCCCGCCACAGGTCCCAGCCCGGCCGCCCCTCGCGGATCTGCGCTGCGGTCATACCCTCGTAGCCGCCGTAGTCCCACTCCACCAGGTCGGGAACAGGCCTGGCGCCAGTCAGGCCCGCCAACTCGGCCGTCCGCGTGGCGCGGCTCAGCGGACTGCTGAAGACGCCGGCCAGCGGGCGTCCGGCCAACCTCGAAGCGAGCGCCTTGGCCGATGCCTCGCCCGCGTCAGTCAGCCGAACGTCGGTGCGCCCCGCGTGCCGACCCGACAGGCTCCACTCGGTCTGGCCGTGCCTGATCAATATCAGCTCCCCCATGGGCGAGCACGCTATCTGATCATGCGACGCGGCGGGTGGCGTCCGACGCATGGGACCGTAGCCCTCGTCGTCCGTCCACGGACGTGCCCGCCACGTTCGGGGAACGGATGGGCCCTACCGTCCGGATTCGGCCCCGAGCTCCGCCAGACGGGTCAGGGCGGGCAGAGCCGCGGCGATGGCCTGCCGTTCCGCGGGCGTCAGCTGGGCGATCAGCGGGACCAGGTGACGGCCCCGGTCCTCGTGCCGTACCTGGCCGATCTTTCGGCCGCTCTCGGTGATGCTGACGAGGACGGCGCGTCCGTCCGCCGGGTCGGGGCGGCGTTCCACGAGACCGTCGCGTTCGAGCCGGGTGACCAGCTGAGTGAGCCCCGGCTGGCTGATCTGCTCGGTTTTGACGAGTTCGGTCAGCCGCTTGGGACCGCTGAAGGCCAGTGTGTCCAGCACGGACAGCGTCGTGAACGACAGCTTCTGCACCGCGGGAAGCCGGATGTAGTAACGGTTGAAGTTCTCGATCGCCCTGGTGAGGTCACCGACGGCCAAGTCGGTGTTGCTGTCGGCACGCTGAGTAGAAGTCACCCTGGAAATATATCGCAGACTTATATAAGCTCCTGATCGATTGCGTGCCGGCGCCTCGTCAGGCGCACGGTCTGCACCTCGGCGCAACGGCGCGTCACCGGACTTGTAGAGCGCTAGGTGAGGAACACACCAATGACTGTGCGAATCGGCATCAACGGCTTCGGGCGCATCGGTCGCAACGTCTTCCGTGCGGCGGCCGCGCGGAGTTCGGAGCTGGAGATCGTCGCCGTCAACGACCTGGGCGACGTGCCCACGATGGCCCACCTGCTCGCTTATGACTCGATCATGGGGCGCTTCCCCGAGGAGATCACCGCCGAGCCGGGCGCGATCCGCGTGGGTGACCGGACGATCAAGGTCCTCGCCGAGCGCGACCCCGGCGCCCTGCCCTGGGGCGACCTGGGAGTGGACATCGTGATCGAGTCCACCGGCATCTTCACCGACGCCGCGAAGGCACGCTCACACGTCGAGGGCGGCGCGAAGAAGGTCATCATCGCCGCTCCGGCCAGCGGCGAGGACTTCACGGTGGTGATGGGCGTCAACGACGGCGACTACGATCCCGAGCGCCACACCATCGTCTCCAACGCCTCCTGCACCACCAACTGTCTCGGCGTACTGGCCAAGGTGCTGCACGACGCCGTCGGCATCGACTCCGGCATGATGACCACGGTCCACGCATACACGCAGGACCAGAATCTCCAGGACGCCCCGCACAAGGACCTGCGCCGGGCCCGGGCCGCGGCCCTGAACATCGTGCCCACCTCCAGCGGCGCCGCCAAGGCCATCGGCCTCGTCCTGCCCGAACTCTCCGGCCGGCTGGACGCCTTCGCCCTGCGGGTGCCCGTCCCCACCGGCTCGGTCACCGACCTCACGGTCACCACCCGCCGCGGCACCACCGTGGAGGAGGTGAAGGAGGCGTACGCGGCGGCGGCCTCGGGACCGTACAAGGGCTTGCTGTCCTACGTGGACGCGCCGTTGGTCAGCACCGACATCGCGGGCGACCCGGCCTCCTGTGTCTTCGACGCCGGGCTCACCCGGGTGTCCGGCCCGCAGGTCAAGGTCGTCGGCTGGTACGACAACGAGTGGGGCTACTCGAACCGCCTCATCGACCTGTCACTGCTCATCGGGTCGTCCTTGTAGTTCGTCGCCGACCCGGCGTCCGCACCACCCGCACGTCAGCGACGGTCGTCCGCCGTTTTTCTCCGCCCCGACGGCCCTGGCCGGGTACTGCATGCTGCGCTGGAGGAAT
>NZ_JBSGDB010000139.1:0-19838 GCF_053602155.1 Streptomyces sp. NPDC004561 | reverse complement strand
ATCCGGCCGTCGCGGCCGAGCCGCAGCGCCAGCCGGCGCAGGGAGGCCGGATCGGGGGTCCGCAGAGTGATACGCAGCCCGCCGTCCGGAAGCTCATCGGCGCTGTCGTGAGGGTAGTACTCGGCGACCCAGCGGCCGCCCGGCCCGACCTCGACCACGACCTCGGGATCCTCGGCGGCCGGCTGCACCAGGCCCTCGGAGAGGTCGCGCAGCTCCACCTCGGGCGGCGCGGACGGCTCGTCGAGGATCCGGATCTCGGCGACCCGGTCGAGCCGGAAGGTGCGCCGGGCCTCGGAGCGGCGGCACCAGGCCTCGACATAGGTGTGACCCACGCTGACCAGGCGGATGGGGTCGATCTCGCGCTCGGTGACCTCGTCGCGCGCCGGGGAGTAGTAGCGGATCCACAGCCGGCGGCGCTCGGAGATGGCCCGGTCGACGTCGGCGAAGACACCGCCCTCGGACTCGAAGGTCACCGACAGCCGGGAGCTGGCGCCCGCGGCCTCGCCGGCCGCGGTCTCCACCTTGGCGGTCGCCCGCAGCAGGGCCTGCCGGTCGCCCTCCCTGAGACCGGGCAGCGTGGCGACCGCGCGGGCCGCCACCAGCAGGGCGGTGGCCTCGTCGGCGGCCAGCCGGAGCGGCTCCGCGGCCTCCTCGCCGAGCGCGGCCGGGTTGTGCCACCAGATGCGCTCGCCGTCGGTGTCGATGTCCAGCAGATCGCCCCCACGGAAGCTGGTGCCGCACATGGGCAGCAGATCGAGGTCGGCGACCAGCTCGTCCTGGGTGATGCCGAAGGCGCGCGCGACGTCCGCGATCCGGGCGCCGGGGCGCTCCCGGAGGTAGGTCACCAGGGAGAGCATCCGCCGGGTCTGGTCGATGGCGCTCACGGCCCTGGCCGGTTTGCCTGCCACAGTCCTGCTTCCCCTCAGTCCTTGGCCACGGCACGTAGCCGGTCCACCACGTCCGCACGCAGCTCGGCCGGCTCCACGACCACCACGTCCGGTCCGAACTCCACCAGCCAGGCGTCCAGACCGTGCCCGTACGGAATCTCCAACTCGTCCCAGCCGTCGCCGAGTTCCCGGACCGCGGTGGCCTTCGCCCGAAGGGGGTAACCGGCGCCGGAACGCAGCCGGATCAGCGCCGAGCGGTCGGCGATCTCACCCGCCCAGCTCGCGACGGTCTCACGGACGGTGACGACGTCCGGTACGGGCACGGTGAAGCCCGTACCGCGGGAGCGGACCCGGCCGGTGATCCGGGAGAGCCGGAAGACGCGCTCGGCGCCCCGGTCGCGGTCCCAGCCCGCCAGGTACCAGTGGCCGCGCCAGCACTCCAGCGCCCAGGGCTCGACATGCCGGGGCTCGGGGTGGACCGCGGTGGCCTTGCGGTACTCGAAGATGACCGGGCGGCGGTCGCGGCAGGCCAGCATCAGCGGCTCGAAGGCGGTCTCGTGCACCGGGATGCGCGGCTCCAGCGCGCCGTGCGCCTCGTACGGGTCGACCTCCTCGGGCAGCCCGGCGGCGCGCAGCTTCTGCAGGGCGCCGCTGGCCGCACCGGCCAGCCGGGCCTGCTGCCAGACCTTGGCGGCCAGCCCCAGGGCGGCGGCCTCCTCGGCGTCCAGGGTGATGGGCGGCAGGCGGTTGCTGTCGCGGCGGGCGAGATAGCCGACCTCGCCGTCGAGGTTCTCGACGGTCGCGATGACCAGACCCAGCTCGCGCAGATCGTCCTTGTCCCGCTCGAACATCCGGTTGAAGGAGTCGTCGGACCCGGCCGCGCCCTTCTCCGGCCTGGAGGCCTCGACATATGCCTCGATGGAATCGCGCAGCTCGCGCTTGCTGAGCGGCCGCCGCGTCCCCAGCAGGCACAGCGCCAGGTTCATCAGCCGCTCGGCCTTGGCAATGGCCATCGACGCCCTTCGCCTTCCCTATGGTGCTTCCGATCGATGACCGTACCGCTCCGGAGTGCGGTGGCAAAAGCCGAGGGCCCATGCCCGGACTGGCATGGGCCCCAGATGATCAAATCCGGTCGGACCCGGCCGGCGGATCGGGTGTGGCTCAGACCCCGAGCAGGTCCACCACGAAGATCAGCGTCTCACCGGGCTTGATCGCCGGGGTCGGGCTCTGGTTGCCGTAGGCGAGGTGGGCGGGGATGGTCAGCTGGCGGCGGCCGCCGACCTTCATGCCCTGCACGCCCTGGTCCCAGCCCTTGATGACACGGCCGGCACCCAGCGGGAAGCGGAACGGGGTGCCCCGGTTCCAGCTGGCGTCGAACTCCTCGCCGGTGCTGAAGGCGACGCCCACATAGTGGACGCTGACGGTCTGGCCCGCCTGCGCGACCGGCCCGTCGCCCTCCCAGATCTCCTTGATCTCGAGGTCCGCCGGGGGCTCGCCGCCCGGGAAGTCGATCTCGGGCTTCTCGATGCTCACGTCAAAAGCTCCTGCTTGTGTACGACACGAAACGCCGACAGTCTTTCATCTCCGCAGCTCTTCCGCCCGCTACGAGGACACGCGCTACATCGCCGCGAGGATGTCCACGGTGAACACGAGGGTGGAGCCCTTCTTGATGACTCCCCCGCTCGGCGGGTTGTCGCCGTAACCCAGATCCGGCGGTACGACGATCAGCACCCGGCTGCCCACCTTCTTGCCGGTCAGACCCTGCGACAGACCCTTGACCGCCTGCTGCATCTGCTCCAGCGAGAACTGGCTGAGCCGCCCCGAACCGTAGGTCCGCTCGAAGGTCTTGCCGCTGTCCCAGACCAGGCCCTGGAACTGGACCAGGACCGCCTGGTTCGCCTTGACCTCCGGGCCGTCGCCCTCCAGCACATAGGCGGACACCAGCTTCTTCGGCGGGTCCGCCTTCGGGACGGTGACCTTCGGGGCGTTGCCGTCGGTGTTGGTGGCCACCGTCGGCAGGGCGGCGTCGGTCTGCGGGACCGGCTTGCCCTGCGCGGAGCTCTTGGAGTTGTAGGAGTCGATCAGATCGATGACGAAGACCAGCGTGTCGGTGCCCTTGATGCCCGCCTGAGGCTGACCCGCCGAGCCGTACCCCCAGGTCGGCGGCACGGCGATCTCGACACGGCTGCCCGTCTTCTTCCCCGCCAGCGCGTACCGCCAGCCGTCGATGATGCTGCCCTGCGCCAGCTGGATGACCAGCGGGCTCTTGCGGTCGAAGGAGTTGTCGAAGACCTTGCCCGTGGCCCAGATCTGGCCCAGGTAGTTCGCCTTGACGAAGTCGTTCTCCGCGACCGTCCGGCCGCTGCCCGGGATCACCGCCTTCACGGCGAGGTCCTTCGACGGCTCGCCCTGTCCCTTCGCCACGGTCGGCTTCTCACCGAACTTCGTCCCGGCCGTGATCGCCGGCAACGGGCCTTCCACGATCTTGGGCGGAGGCACGCTGGACACCGACGGCGACGGCGCGGCACTGGCCTTCGAGGAGTCGGACTTGCCGCCGCCGCAGCCGGAGAGCGTGACCAGTCCTGCGGGTACGGCGGCTAGAAGGAGTGAACGTCGGCGCACGGAAGAGCCTCGTAATCAGTCGATCTTGCGGTTGGCGTGCGCGCAACTCTACGGCGTGAGAAGGGCGCCGTACGTGAAACGTACGGCGCCCGTGTGGCGTTCCGGCAGTCGGACGCCGGAACACCCGGTCCGCATCACCCCGGCTACATGCCGGCGATCAGCTTCTCGACCCGGTCGTCCACCGAACGGAACGGGTCCTTGCACAACACGGTGCGCTGCGCCTGGTCGTTGAGCTTCAGATGCACCCAGTCGACCGTGAAGTCCCTGCGCTGCTCCTGTGCCCGCCGGATGAAGTCGCCCCGCAGCCGGGCCCGAGTGGTCTGCGGCGGAACCGACTTGCCCTCGAAGATCTTCAAGTCGTTGCAGACCCGGGTCGCCTGACCCTTCTTCTCCAGCAGGTAGTACAGGCCACGACGACGGTGGATGTCGTGGTAGGCGAGGTCTATCTGCGCGACCCGCGGATGCGACATGGTCATGTTGTGCTTGTTCCGGTACCGCTCGATGAGCTTGTACTTCATGACCCAGTCGATCTCGGTGGCGATCCGGTCGAGTTCCTCGGTCTCGATGGCGTCCAGCGTGCGGCCCCAGAGGTCCAGGACCTGCGCGACCGTGCCGGTACGGATGCCGCGGCGGTCGCAGAAGTCCACCGCCTTGTCGAAGTACTCGCGCTGCACCTCCAGCGCGGAGGCCTCGCGGCCGCTGGCCAGACGCACCTTGCGCCGCCCGGTGATGTCATGGCTGACCTCGCGGATCGCCCGGATCGGGTTCTCCAGGGTGAGGTCGCGCATCACGGTGCCCGCCTCGATCATGCGCAGCACCAGGTCGGTGGCGCCGACCTTGAGCAGCATCGTCGTCTCGGACATGTTCGAGTCGCCGACGATGACATGCAGCCGGCGGTAGCGCTCCGCGTCCGCGTGCGGCTCGTCGCGCGTGTTGATGATCGGCCGGGAACGCGTCGTCGCCGAGGAGACGCCCTCCCAGATGTGCTCGGCCCGCTGGCTCACGCAGTAGACGGCACCGCGCGGCGTCTGCAGGACCTTGCCCGCACCGCACAGCAGCTGCCTCGTCACCAGGAAGGGGATGAGAATGTCCGCGAGCCGGGAGAACTCCCCGTGCCGGGCCACCAGATAGTTCTCGTGGCAGCCGTAGGAGTTGCCCGCCGAGTCGGTGTTGTTCTTGAAGAGGTAGACGTCGCCCGCGATTCCCTCCTCGTGCAGGCGTCGTTCCGCGTCCACCAGGAGTCCCTCGAGAATGCGCTCCCCGGCCTTGTCGTGGGTGACCAGTTCGATCACATTGTCACATTCGGGTGTCGCGTATTCCGGATGTGAGCCCACGTCGAGATAGAGCCGGGCGCCGTTTCGCAGAAAGACATTGCTGCTGCGGCCCCATGACACGACACGGCGGAAGAGGTACCGCGCCACCTCGTCAGGCGACAGGCGGCGCTGTCCCCTGAACGTGCACGTGACGCCGTACTCGTTCTCCAGCCCGAAAATGCGGCGGTCCATGACTGAACATTACGCCCGATCCCCTGAGCTGAAACGGGGTTCGGCAGCACGATTTGGATCATTTTCCGATGAAGCCGCAACGACCCCGTCCCGCACGGGAGCTGCGAGGACCCGTCCGGTACCGAGCAGCACCAGCAGAGAGACGGCCCCCGCCGCACCCGGCACGGCGAAGCCCCACAGGGCGCCACCGGCCTGGACCACCGGCCCCGCCAGGCCCGTTCCCACCGAGGCACCCACGGTGAACGTCGTCACAAGCCAGGAGAAAGCCTCGGTGACGGTACCGCGCGGCGCGTGCCGGTCCACGAGGATGAACGCACAGGCGATGCAGGGCGCCAGGAACACCCCGGAGAGAACCGAGAGCAGCACCATGGCCACCGTGCCCGGCATCAGCATCAGCGGCAGGTAACACACCGCCAGAAGGGCCACCAGCACACGCAGTCGCCGCTCCGGCACACTGCTCCAGCGGCGCGCACCGTACACCGACCCGCCCACCAGCGCACCCAGACCGAGCCCCGCCATCAGCCAGCCGTACACCGCGTCCCCACCGTGACCGTCGGCGTACGACACCGAGGCCACCGTGATGGAACCCAGCGCGATGCCGACGAACAGGAAGGCGCCCAGCAGCGCCAGCAGGCCGGGAGAACGCAGCGCGCCCAGCCAGTGGGCCTCACGCGGAGCCGAGCGCCACGCGCGCGAGGGCGGCGACACGACCACGGAGAGCGCCCCCAGAACGCCCAGCACGTTCAGCACCAGCAGGGGCGCGCGCGCGTCCCACAGGGCGGCGCACAGGGTCACCAGCAGCGGCCCCACGGTGAACATGATCTCCTGCGCCACCGCGTCCATGGCGTACGCGGTGTGCACCTGCTCCTCCCCGCGCAGCACCGACGGCCACAGGGCACGCAGACCGCCCTCCAGGGGCGGCGTGAGGAGACCGGCCACCGCGACGGCCGCGTAGGCCAGCGGGAGCGGGCCGGTGCCGCAGAAGGCGAAGACTCCCATCGACAGGGCCGACAGCAGCGCGGCGGGCAGCTGGACGCGCGGCTGGCCGTGCAGATCCACCAGCCGGCCCAGCACGGGCTGGCCGACCGCGTTCGCGACCCCGTAGACGGCCGCCAGGGCCCCCGCGAGACTGTAGGTGCCGCCCCCGGCGCGGACGAACAGCACCAGGGCGATCGCCGCGGTCGCGTTGGGCAGCCGGCCCACCAGGGTGCCGGTGAGCAGCCGCAGCGCATGCCGCGCCCGGAGAATCTCCAGGTATCCCGTGGCCATGTCCTGCCTTCCAGTGGCCCTCCGGACGGCTCGGCCATCCGGGGTGTTACGTATAACTTCCGCTCCCATACGTACCATGTGCGCTGTTCAGGCGTCCAGACGAAGGAGCAGGCCCACCGTGGCACGCAGCAGCACGCGCCCGACCAGCCGGGACGTCGCCCAGGCCGCCGGGGTCTCCCAGGCCGCCGTCTCGCTCGTGCTCGGCGACAAGTGGCGCGGCCGCGTCTCGGAGACCACCGCCGAACGGGTCCGTCAGGCGGCCCGCGAACTGGACTACCGCCCCAACCTCGCCGCCCGCAACCTGCGCCTCGGCCGCACCCGCACGGTCCTGCTCGTCGTACCCGCCCTCACCACCGAGTTCTTCGCCGGCGTCTACACCGGGGCCGCACGCGTGGCCGCCGACAACGGCTTCGGAGTCGTCCTCTACCCCTCCCCCGAAGGCATCGGGCCGGCACGCGACCCCTTCGCCTCCGCACAGGCCGCCCTCGACGGCGTGCTCGCCTCCTCCATGGCCGCCGACGCCCTCACCGCCATCCGCGGCGACCAGCTCCCCCTGGTCATGCTCGACAGCGACCCCGAAGGCAGCCTCGGCGCCGCGACCGTGAACCTCGACATCGCCGACGGCGTCCGCCGCATCGCCGACCATCTGCTCGGCCTCGGCCACCGCCGCATACTCCACCTCGCCGCCGACGTGCCCTCCTGGACCTTCGAGGTCCGCGCCCGCGAACTGGCGGCACGCGTCACGGCCACGCCCGGCACGGACCTCCGCACCGCCCGCGCACCGATCTCCATCGAGGGGGCGCTGGCCGCCACCGAGGCCGCCCTCACCGCACCCGGCCCCCGGCCCACGGCACTCGTCTGCGACGACGACAAGCTCGCCGCCGGCGCCTACAAGGCCCTGCGC
Source organism: Streptomyces sp. NPDC004561 (assembly GCF_053602155.1). Taxonomy (NCBI): domain Bacteria; kingdom Bacillati; phylum Actinomycetota; class Actinomycetes; order Kitasatosporales; family Streptomycetaceae; genus Streptomyces; species Streptomyces sp. NPDC004561. The sequence continues at coordinate 12,651 of NZ_JBSGDB010000139.1, read as the reverse complement.
CGCCTCGGGCTGCGCATCCCCGACGACGTGTCCGTCACCGGCGTCGACGACCTCGGCCTCGCCACGGCGATCGACCCCGAACTGACCACCGTCCGCCTGGACGCCGAGCTCTTCGGCGAACGCGCCATGCACGCCCTCCTGGCCGTCCTGGAGGGCCGCGAGCCGGAGGGTGGCGACATCCCGGTCGAACTCGTGGTCCGGGCCTCCACAGCGCCACCACGGGCCGGCTGACGGCCCCACCCGCGCATCCACCGCCAGGCCCCGCCGGACGTCCGGACCCGGAAACGACGTGTGCCCCGGCCGAGTCGTCGGCCGGGGCACACGATGAGCGGGGCTCACTCGTCGTCGGAGTCGGCGCCCTCCTGCGACGCGTCCGCGCCGCCACCCTCCAGCAGACGGGCCAGCTGACGGCCGACGATGCGCTTGAACTTGCGCTTCTGCGGCCGCGTACGGTCCAGCACCGCCACCTCCAGCCGCTCGGCGGGAATCTCCCGCTCGCTGCCGTTGGTGTCCCGGGACAGGGCCTGCACGGCCAGCTTCAGGGCCTCCGCCAGACTCATGCCGTCACGGTGACGCTGGTCCAGGAAGCCGCTGATCTGCTCGGCGTTGCCGCCCACCGCGACCGAGCCGTGCTCGTCCACGATGGAACCGTCGTGCGGCAGCCGGTAGATCTGGTCGCCCTCGGGGGTCTCCCCGACCTCGGCGACCACCAGCTCCACCTCGTACGGCTTCTCGGCCGCCGACGAGAAGATGGTGCCCAGCGTCTGCGCGTACACGTTGGCCAGACCGCGGGCGGTGACATCGTCGCGGTCGTAGGTGTAACCACGCAGGTCCGCGTAGCGCACACCACCGATGCGCAGGTTCTCGTACTCGTTGTACTTGCCGGCCGCCGCGAAGCCGATCCGGTCGTAGATCTCGCTGAACTTGTGCAGCGCACGGGACGGGTTCTCACCGACGAAAACGATGCCGTCGGCGAACTGCATGACCACCAGACTGCGGCCACGGGCGATGCCCTTGCGGGCGTACTCCGCCCGGTCGGCCATGGCCTGCTGGGGTGAGACATAGAACGGCGTCGACACCGGTTATCCGTCCCTTTCTGTCATGGTCACTGGATCACCTTGATATGAACCGGGCCCGCGCTCAGAGCAGGGCGGCCTTCGGGCCGTCGGGCTCCTCCAGCCGCCGCTGGAGCACCGCACGGGCCAGCCCGGAGGCCTCCTCCTCGGTGAGCCGGCGGAAGCCGTCCTCGGTGATCACGGTGATGATCGGGTAGATCCGGCGGGCGACATCGGGACCACCGGTCGCCGAGTCGTCGTCTGCCGCGTCGTAGAGGGCCTGGACCACCAGCGTCGTGGCCTGCTCCTCGGTCAGATCGTCACGGAACAGCTTCTTCATCGCACCACGCGCGAAGATCGAGCCGGAGCCCGTCGCCGCGAAGTTGTGCTCCTCGGATCGGCCGCCCGTGACGTCGTAGGAGAAGATGCGACCCCTCTCCCGGTCCACGTCGTACCCCGCGAACAGGGGCACCACGGCCAGACCCTGCATGGCCATGCCGAGGTTGGAACGGATCATGGTCGACAGCCGGTTGGCCTTGCCCTCCAGGGACAGCTGGGCGCCCTCGACCTTCTCGAAGTGCTCCAGCTCCAGCTGGAAGAGCTTGACCATCTCGACGGCCAGGCCGGCGGTGCCGGCGATGCCGACCGCCGAGTACTCGTCCGCCGGGAACACCTTCTCGATGTCCCGCTGAGCGATCACATTGCCCATCGTCGCCCGGCGGTCACCGGCGAGCACCACGCCCCCGGGGAACGTCACGGCCACGATGGTCGTGCCGTGCGGCGCCTCCAGCACGCCCTGGGTGGGCGGCAGCTGCCGGTTGCCGGGCAGCAGCTCGGGCTGGTGGTCGGAGAGGAAGTCCATGAAGGAGGAGGATCCTGGCGTCAGGAAGGCAGCTGGTAGACGCCCGGTGCTACGAGTGTTGGCTTCCACGCGTTTCCTTCCACGTATGCAGCAGCCCGCCTTATGACCTCGGGCTGATCCTTGAACTGCCCCAGTGCCGCGTTGCAGCTGAGGCACAGTACGCCACGGACCCTACCCGTCTCATGGCAGTGATCCACATGCACGGGCACAGCGGCCAGGCATATACAGCAGACGCCTCCCCAGGAGGCGATCATCCGATCGCGTTCGACTTCCGTCAGGCCGTACTGCCGCTTCGGATGATCCTGCCGTCCGAGCGCGGCCCGGCACGCCTTGCAGCGCGCCGACAGGCCGTCAGAGGCGGTCGCGTGCCGATGCCGTTCACTGTGCGGCTTGCTCTGCCCGCACGTCCGGCAGAGCTTGTGACCGGCCGGCACGTCGGCCTTCTCCCGGACCGGCTTCCCCATGGCCTCCCGGCGCCGCCGGTAGTGAGCGGCGCTGTAGTCCGCCGCACACTCCCTGCAGTGCGCCTGGAGGCCATCACGCCGATTCCTGTCCCGCGCGAAAGCAGCGAGAGGCAGATCCCGCCCGCACTTCCGGCGTTCCTCGGCGTTGGGTTCCTCAGCCACAGGACTCCCCCGTAACCTTCACTTCGAAGGCGAAGTGACCAAATGGCCTCTACTCGCCACCTTTTTGCACGAAGGAGCGCACGAAGTCCTCGGCGTTCTCCTCGAGTACGTCGTCGATCTCGTCCAGGACGGAGTCCACGTCGTCGCTCAGCTTTTCGTGGCGCTCCTTGAGGTCGCCCTGGGCCTGCGCGTCCTGCGCCTCCTCCTCGACCTCTTCGTTCGAGCGCGTCGCCTTCTGCTGGCCGCCGCCGGTGTCCTTGGTTGCCATAACCCTCACCCCGCTCAGTTCGCCTGCCGATCGGTGATGATCAGACCCTACAAGCCGGGTCCGACATCGGCCCCGCAGTTTCTCCAACGTACGGGGGCCATCTCGATGATTCCCGGGCGGTGGGATTTCCACCCCGTCCGCCCGGAGCGGTACGAGTACCCGCTGATCGCGGTCAGCCGCCGGAAAGAACCCTGACCAGGTCTTCCGCCGTGCGACACCGGTCCAGGAGCTCCTTGACGTGATTTCGCGTTCCGCGAAGCGGTTCCAGGGTTGGAACGCGCTGGAGGGAGTCCCGGCCCGGGAGGTCGAAGATGACCGAGTCCCAGGAGGCCGCCGCGACGTCGTCCGCGTACTGCTCCAGGCAGCGTCCGCGGAAGTACGCCCGCGTGTCCTCAGGCGGCTTCGTACGGGCCCTGTCGACCTCGGACTCGTCCAGGAGGCGCTTCATGCGGCCGCGGGCCGCCAGGCGGTTGTACAGGCCCTTCTCGGCGCGTACGTCGGCGTACTGGAGGTCGACCAGGTGGAGCCGGGCGGCGTCCCAGTCGAGGCTGTCACGGCGGCGGTAGCCCTCCATCACCTCGCGCTTGGCGACCCAGTCCAGCTCGCCGGCGAGGCTCATCGGGTCGTTCTCGAGCCGGGTGAGGGTGTCCTCCCAGCGGCTCAGGACGTCCTTGGTCTGTTCGTCGGCGTCCGCCCCGTAGCGTTCCTCGACGTACTTGCGGGACAGCTCGTAGTACTCCATCTGGAGCTGGACGGCGGTGAGCGTTCGGCCGCTGCGGAGGGTGACCAGGCGCTTGAGGGAGGGGTCGTGGGAGACCTGGTGGAGGGTGCGGACCGGCTGGTCCACCGCGAGGTCGACCGCGATGAAGCCGTCCTCGATCATGGACAGGACCAGGGCGGTCGTGCCGAGCTTGAGGTAGGTGGAGATCTCCGAGAGGTTGGCGTCGCCGATGATCACGTGCAGGCGGCGGTACTTCTCGGCGTCCGCGTGCGGCTCGTCGCGGGTGTTGATGATGGGGCGCTTGAGAGTGGTCTCGAGGCCCACCTCGACCTCGAAGTAGTCCGCGCGCTGGCTGAGCTGGAAGCCGTGTTCGTGCCCGTCCTGGCCGATGCCGACGCGGCCCGCTCCGGCGAAGACCTGGCGGGAGACGAAGAAGGGCGTCAGGTGGCGCACGATGTCCGAGAAGGGGGTCTCCCGCTTCATCAGGTAGTTCTCGTGCGTGCCGTAGGAGGCGCCCTTGTTGTCGGTGTTGTTCTTGTACAGGTGGATGGGCTGGGCGCCGGGGAGCTGCGCGGCCCGCTCGGCCGCCTCGGCCATGATCCGCTCGCCGGCCTTGTCCCACAGCACGGCGTCGCGGGGGTTGGTCACCTCGGGGGCGCTGTATTCGGGGTGGGCGTGGTCGACGTAGAGGCGCGCGCCGTTGGTGAGGATCACGTTGGCGAGGCCGATGTCCTCGTCGGTGAGCTGGCTGGCGTCGGCGGCCTCCCGGGCGAGGTCGAAGCCTCGCGCGTCCCGCAGCGGGTTCTCCTCCTCGAAGTCCCAGCGGGCCCGGCGGGCCCGGTGCATCGCCGCCGCATAGGCGTTGACGATCTGGGACGAGGTGAGCATGGCATTGGCGTTGGGGTGGCCGGGGACCGAGATCCCGTACTCCGTCTCGATGCCCATTACTCGCCGTACGGTCATGCGGCCCTCCTTGCCCGGCGGCACCCTCGGTCGTGGGCGCCGCTCGCGTACCGCTGGCGCTCCGGTGCGTGTGCGGTGCCCGTCCCCGCACTGCGCGACTCGGCGGTAGGAAAGAGCCTAGAACGCCTTTGCGCTGGTGGGGAGATCATTTGCGTCATTGGCTGCTCCGGTCGTGGCCAGAAAAACAGTCGGCTGCGGGTACCCGGTGAGGGCACCCGCAGCCGCCCCTGCTTTTACAGGTACTGACCGGTGTTCGCCACCGTGTCGATGGAGCGTCCGGTGTCCGCGCCCTGCTTTCCGGTGATCAGGGTACGGATGTAGACGATCCGCTCGCCCTTCTTTCCGGAGATTCGGGCCCAGTCGTCCGGGTTGGTGGTGTTGGGCAGGTCCTCGTTCTCCTTGAACTCGTCCACGCAGGCCTGGAGGAGGTGGGAGACGCGGAGGCCCTTCTGGCTCTTCTCGAGGAAGTCCTTGATGGCCATCTTCTTGGCGCGTCCGACGATGTTCTCGATCATGGCGCCGGAATTGAAGTCCTTGAAGTAGAGGACTTCCTTGTCGCCGTTGGCGTAGGTGACTTCCAGGAAGCGGTTCTCCTCGGATTCGGCGTACATGTGCTCTACCGCGGTCTGGATCATGCTCTGGACCGTGGTGGCCTTGTCGCCTTCGTGCTCGCCGAGGTCGTCGGTGTGCAGCGGGAGACGTTCGGTGAGGTACTTGCCGAAGATGTCCTTGGCCGCCTCGGCGTCCGGGCGCTCGATCTTGATCTTCACGTCGAGGCGGCCGGGACGCAGGATGGCGGGGTCGATCATGTCCTCGCGGTTGGAGGCGCCGATCACGACCACGTTCTGCAGGCCTTCCACGCCGTCGATCTCGGCGAGCAGCTGCGGGACGATGGTGTTCTCCACGTCCGAGCTGACGCCGGAGCCGCGGGTGCGGAAGAGGGACTCCATCTCGTCGAAGAAGACGATCACGGGGGTGCCCTCGCTGGCCTTCTCACGGGCACGCTGGAAGACCAGGCGGATCTGCCGCTCGGTCTCGCCGACGTACTTGTTGAGCAGCTCGGGGCCCTTGATGTTCAGGAAGAAGCTCTTGCCGGCGGCCTGCCCGGTCACCTCGGCGACCTTCTTGGCGAGCGAGTTGGCGACGGCCTTGGCGATGAGTGTCTTGCCGCAGCCGGGAGGGCCGTAGAGCAGGACGCCCTTGGGCGGGCGCAGCTCGTGCTCCTTGAAGAGGTCGGGGTAGAGGTACGGCAGCTCGACCGCGTCGCGGATGGCCTCGATCTGGTTGCCGAGGCCGCCGATGGCCTCGTACCCGATGTCGGGGACCTCTTCGAGGACCAGTTCCTCGACCTCGCTCTTGGGCACGACCTCGTAGACGTAGCCGGAGCGGGGTTCGAGCAGGAGGGCGTCGCCGGGGCGGATGGTGACGTCCAGCAGCGGCTCGGCGAGCCGTACCACCCGTTCCTCGTCGGTGTGCCCCAGTACGAGGGCGCGCTCGCCGTCCTCGAGGATCTCCTTGAGGGTGACGATGTCGCCGACGCGCTCGAATTCCATGGCCTCGACCACGTTGAGCGCCTCGTTGAGCATGACCTCCTGGCCGCGCCGCAGCTCGTCCAGGTCGACGCTGGGGCTGACGTTCACCCGGAGCTTGCGGCCGCCGGTGAAGATGTCGGCGGTGGCGTCCTCGTTCGCCTGCAGGAAGACGCCGAAGCCGGCCGGCGGCTGCGCGAGCCGGTCGACCTCTTCCTTGAGGGCCACGATCTGGTCGCGGGCCTCGCGGAGGGTGTTTGCCAGTCGTTCGTTCTGGGCGGACACGCCGGCCAGGTTGGTCTGCAGCTCGACGATCCGCTCCTCGAGAATCCTCGTGTGTCGCGGAGAGTCGGCGAGCTTACGTCGCAGGACGGCGATCTCCTGCTCAAGGTAGGCGATCTGCCCGGCCGGGTCGTCGGACCCGCGTCCCGGGCGGATGCCGCGGTTCATGTCGTCGTCGTGGGCTGCCACGGTCCTCACCTCCTCCAAGGGGAGCTGGACGCTTCCAGACCCTACCTGGGTGGGTGTCGATTGAAACCCCTAGATCACAAAGACTGTCAAGGTGTGTCGTCGGTCACCCGGTGCGCTCTCCCCCGCACGGAGGGAATACCCACTCAACGTGAGGGGGAAGCAGCTTGTTCCACGCATGGCGTGGTCAAAACCCTTCAGGAGTGGCCGGAGTTGTCCGCTCCGGACATGGTCGGACCGTATGCGGGCAGCACGGAGGACGCTCCTGCGATCATCACGCAGAGCGACGGTTCGGGCGGTCGTTGTGACCGTGGGTCCGGCCGGAAGTGATCGACCCCGGTTCGGGACTCCCCTGTCCCTGATCGACCGCTCGTACCCGACCCCGCCGGGGCGGAAACCCCGAAGTGGGCGAACACGGCCGGAATGCGGGCGGAGGTAGGGTCGGGGGTGTTCAACAGCCGCTGGAGCGGACCCGGCTGGCGCGCGCGGCGCCGGTCCGCCCGGCGAACCGACGGCAGGAGAGATGACCGTGCAGCAGGAGGCCCCGGGCGGCGAGGCGCTGGAGGTCTGGATCGACCAGGACCTGTGTACCGGCGACGGGATCTGCGCCCAGTACGCCCCTGAGGTGTTCGAGCTGGACATCGACGGGCTGGCCTATGTGAAGGGCGCGGACGACGAGCTGCTCCAGGACAGCGGGGCGACGGCGCCGGTGCCGCTGCCGCTGCTCGCGGACGTGGTGGACTCGGCCAAGGAGTGCCCCGGCGAGTGCATCCACGTACGCCGGGTTCAGGACAAGGTCGAGGTGTACGGGCCCGACGCGGACTGAACCGCGGTTCTCAGACGGTGTGGGCCCCGCTCGACGTGGAGCGGAGGAAGGCGTTGCCGTTCCACCGCCAGGTCGCCGGGGTCTTCATGTCGGGGCAGCAACTGGGCACGGCGTCCGAGGAGTAGCCGAGCAGCGTGGCGGAGACGGTGCCGGTGCGTATCGCGAAGTCCGTGACGGTGACCCGGTCCTTGGGGTCGACGAGCGTGGCGACCACGCGGGCCGCGCCGCCGTCCGCGGAGCGGGTGAGGACGTAGACCCCGTCGGGCGGGGTGCCCATCGGGGCGTCGCAGTGGACGACGGCGACGGTTTCCGGCCTGCCGTCGCCGTCGAGGTCGCCGGTGGCCTTCTTGACGACGACGGCCTTCACGGGGCCGCACCGGAGCGGGAACTTCACGCCGGTGGTGCCGGGCGGCGCGACGGCGGCGGGTGCGGACTTCACCTCCGTGCCGGCGGCCGGCTGGGCGGCTGTGGCCGATCCGGGATGCACGAAGGAGGAGAGGGCCACGACTCCGGCGACGGCGGCGGCCGTGGCGACCCAGTGGATGGGCCGGGTGTGGGTGTGGGCGAGCTCCGGAACGGCGGATTGCTGCACTAGGAGTGTCTCCTGTGAGGGCTGTGCCGGTGGGGGTGGCCTGATGGTGCCACACGTCACAGAGCGGGGGAACTGCGGGGTCCGGATTTCCGCGGGCGGCATGCCCGGGCGGGTGCGCCGTGGAGGGGGCGGGGAACCTGGTGTCCTGTCAACGGGCGGGCGCCGTGGCCGAGTTCCCGGGGTCGGTGGAGAACATGGGCACGGCGCCCTCGCGTTGTGCTCGGTGGGGTCCGGTCAGCGGCCGGTGCCGCCGTCGGCGTTGGGTCCGGCGTAGTCCTCGCCGTAGGCGCCCTTGGCGGGGCGGCGACGGCGCATGGGCGGCTCGACGCCGTCCGCGAGGCGGCGGGCGGTCAGCAGGAAGCCGGTGTGGCCGATCATGCGATGGTCCGGGCGGACGGCGAGGCCCTCGATGTGCCAGTTGCGGATCATGGTCTCCCAGGCGGTCGGCTCGTTGAAGCAGCCGATCTCCCGGATGGACTCCACGGTCCGGGCCAGCTGGGTGGTGGTGGCCACGTAGCAGCAGAGGATGCCGCCGGGCACGAGCGCCTTGGAGACGGCCTCCAGGCACTCCCAGGGGGCGAGCATGTCGAGGATGACGCGGTCGACGTCGGCGTCGGACAGGTTGTCCTGAAGGTCGCCGACGGTGAGCTGCCAGGCGGGGTGGGGGCCGCCGAAGTAGCGCTCCACGTTCTGCCGGGCGATGTCGGCGAAGTCCTCGCGGCGCTCGTAGGAGTGCAGCATGCCCTGGTCGCCGATGGCCCGCAGCAGGAAGCTGCTGAGCGAGCCGGAGCCGACACCGGCCTCCACGACGCGTGCGCCGGGGAAGATGTCGGCGAAGGCGAGGATCTGCCCCGCGTCCTTCGGGTAGACGACGGCTGCCCCTCGGGGCATGGACAGGACGTAGTCGGGGAGCAGGGGGCGCAGCGCGAGGTAGGCGACGTTGCCGGTGGTGCGGACAACGCTGCCCTCGGGAGCGCCGATCAGTTCGTCGTGCGGGAAGGAACCCTTGTGGGTGTGGAAGTTCTTTCCGGCTTCGAGCGTGAACGTGTAGTGGCGGCCCTTGGGGTCGGTCAGCTGTACCTGGTCCCCGACCTTGAAGGGCCCGCGCCTGCGGGCGGCACCGGTCGGTTCGGACATGTGACCAGACTACCGGCAGCGGGGCGGGCCGCCGACCACTAGCTGGGGCGGGCCATGGCCTTCACGAAGGCGCGCTCGACGTCGGCGGCGGAGAGCACGCCGTAGATCTCGCCGGTCTCCTCGACCACCAGGTACTCGGTGGCCGGGGTGGCCCGGAGGGTGTCCAGGAGCTCTTCCCCGGCGAGTTCGGCGGAGACCCGCATGCCGTCGGTCAGGTCCTGGGCGAGGCCGCTGACGGCGACCCAGGGGCGGCGGTGTTCGGGCACGCCGACGATGGCGGACTCGCGGACCAGGGACATGGGGTGGCCGTGGGCGTCCACGACGACGAGGGCGCGGGCGCCGGCGGCGTTGGCGCGGCGCAGGGCCTCGGACAGGGGGGTGTCGGTCTCGACGGGGACGGCCCGCCGGGTGAGGGTGCGGGCGCGCAGTTCGGGGAGGTGCTCGCGCAGCCGGGCCATGCGCAGGCTGTTGCCGGCGCCGGTCCAGATGATCGCGGCGAGGATGGCGGCGAGCAGGGCGTCGGTGACGGTGTCCATGCCGCCGGTGTTCTCGCTGCTGCCGCCGAGGGCGCCGGAGGAGTTGAGCAGCGGCAGGCCGATCAGTACGGAGACGGCGAGGGCGCGGCCGACCCAGGCCGCGGCGACGGTGCCGCTCATGGGCTTGCCGGTGATCTTCCAGACGACGGCGCGGAGCATGCGGCCGCCGTCCAGGGGGAGGCCGGGCAGCAGGTTGAAGATCGCCACGATGAGGTTGGAGACCATCAGGCCGGCGAGCAGCACGCCGGGGACGGTGCCCGGTTCGACGGGTTTCATGGCCAGGTAGAACAGCCCGGCGAGGACGAGGGAGAGCAGGGGGCCGACGAAGGCCAGGACGAACTCCCGGCCGGGGGTCTCGGCCTCCTTCTCGATCTCGGAGACACCGCCGAAGAACTGGAGCTGGATGCGGCGGACGGGGAGCTTGAAGCGGATGGCTGCGACGGTGTGGGCCAGCTCGTGGACCAGGACGGAGGCGTAGAAGGCGACCGCGAAGAACAGGGAGACCAGGTAGCGGGCGGCGCCGAGCTCGGGCAGCACCCGGTCGAGCTGGCCGCCGAACACCCAGGTGATCAGGGCGGCGACGAGGAACCAGCTCGGCGCCACGTACACGGGCACGCCGAAGGGGCGGCCCATGAGGATGCCGCCGCCGGGCTCCTTCGGCCGCCGCCGCGGCGGCTCGCCCTTGGCGATGCCGGAGTGCGCGAGGGAGCGGTGCCCGGAGGGGTCGGGGTGGGGGCCGGTGCGCGGGTCGGTCCGCGCTTCGGTGTGGGGGGCCGTGCCGGGTCGGTCGTCCGAGTCGTCCGTGTCGCGTGGTCGGTCGGGGCCGTCGGTGCCGTGTCGGTCGTCGGGGCCGTTCGCGGCAGCTCGGTCGTCGGGGCCGTCGGTGCCGGCCGGGCCGTCTGCGGTGTGTGCGGGGCTGTCCGTGGGGGCCGCGTCAGTGGTGGGACGGGGGGTGGTCGTGCCGGTGTCGTCGTCGCCGTCCGCGTGCGGGCCGTCCTGCGAGGGCGCCGGGGCCTGGTGGGGCCCCGGCCCGGGGCGGTCGGCGGGTCCGGTCGCCGGGGCCGTAGGACCTGCGGGGTGCTCGGCCGGCTCGTCGTCGCCGGACCGCGGCTGCCCGCTCGCGCCGCTCACGTCCACGGTGTCCCCTCGTTCGAAGCGTCTTCCGTACCTGCCGGACGGAAGGGTCTCTGGTCGATGGTATGCGGCCTTCGTGGCGCGTTTCGCCCCGGCACCCCTTGAGTTTGCCCCGCGGTCGCGGGGCCGACGCGGGCGCGGCTGGGTCACTGTCAGTGGTGGGCCGTAAGGTCTGTGGACATGGACAGCAGCATCGAGGAGGCGGGAGCCCCGCCGAGCGGCCCCGAGCACACGGATCCGCCCGCGCCGGCCCCGGCGGGGGCGGACGCGGGCGGGGCGGTCGCCGAGCGGGCCGCCGTCGCGCCCACGTCCCTGTCCCCCTCGCGGGCCGGCGACTTCATGCAGTGTCCGCTGCTGTACCGGTTCCGGGTGATCGACCGGCTGCCGGAGAAGCCGAGCGAGGCGGCGACCCGGGGCACGCTGGTGCACGCGGTGCTGGAGCGGCTGTTCGACGCGCCCGCCGGGGAGCGGACGGCGCCGCGGGCGAAGGCCCTGATCCCGGGGCAGTGGGACCGGCTGCGGGAGAGCCGGCCGGAGCTGAGCGAGCTGTTCGCCGAGGACCCGGACGGGCAGCGGCTGGCGCAGTGGCTCGGTGAGGCGGAGCGGCTGGTGGAGCGCTGGTTCACGCTGGAGGACCCGACCCGTCTGGAGCCGGCCGAGCGGGAGCTGTTCGTCGAGGCCGAGCTGGAGTCGGGGCTGCGGCTGCGCGGCATCATCGACCGGGTGGACGTGGCGCCGACCGGCGAGGTGCGGATCGTCGACTACAAGACGGGCAAGGCGCCGCGGCCGCAGTACGCCGAGGGCGCGCTGTTCCAGATGAAGTTCTACGCCCTCGTGGTCTGGCGCCTGAAGGGTGTCGTGCCGCGGCGGCTGCAGCTGGTCTATCTCGGCAGCGGTGACGTGCTGACCTACGACCCGGTCCGCGCCGATCTGGAACGGGTGGAGCGCAAGCTGCACGCGTTGTGGGAGGCCATCCGGCAGGCCACGGAGACCGGGGACTGGCGGCCCCGGCCGACCAAGCTGTGCGGCTGGTGCGACCACCAGGCCCACTGCCCGGAGTTCGGCGGTACTCCCCCGCCGTATCCGCTGCCGGTGAGGGCGCCGGAGTCCGGGGGCGTGCCGCAGGGCAGAATGGGGCCGGACTAGCGAAGGAGTGTCACGTGGCCATCCGAGTCCTACTGGTCGACGACCAGCCCCTGCTGCGTACCGGCTTCCGGATGATCCTGGAGGCCGAGCAGGATCTCGCGGTCGTGGGCGAGGCCGGTGACGGCCTGCAGGCTCTCGACCAGGTGCGGGCCCTGCAGCCGGACGTCGTGCTGATGGACATCCGTATGCCGCGGATGGACGGGGTGGAGGCGACCCGGCAGATCACCGGTCCCGGGCGGGACGGTCCGGCCAAGGTGCTCGTGCTGACCACGTTCGACCTGGACGAGTACGTGGTGGAGGCGCTGCGTGCCGGTGCCAGCGGCTTCCTGCTCAAGGACGCGCCGGCCAACGAGCTGGTGCAGGCGATCCGGGTGGTCGCGGCCGGCGAGGCGATGCTGGCGCCGAGCATCACGCGCCGGCTCCTGGACAAGTACGCCACCCACCTGCCGTCGGGCGAGGAGCCGGTGCCGGACACCCTGCACACCCTCACCGACCGCGAGGTGGAGGTGCTGAAGCTGGTGGCGCGCGGGCTGTCCAACGCCGAGATCGCCGCCGACCTGTTCGTCAGCGAGACCACCGTCAAGACACATGTGGGGCATGTGCTGACCAAGCTGGGGCTGCGCGACCGGGTGCAGGCCGCGGTGTACGCGTACGAGAGCGGGCTGGTGCGTCCCGGCGCCCAGTAGGCCCGGCCACGAGGACCACATCGGCGGTGTCCCCTTCCTGCTCCGCGAGAAGCCGGACATTCCGCTGATCGGCTCCAAGCTGACCCTCGCCCTCATCGAGGC
>NZ_JBSGDB010000138.1:0-19842 GCF_053602155.1 Streptomyces sp. NPDC004561 | reverse complement strand
GCACGGTGTTCCCGGCGGCGTATGCCATGGTTCTTCTCCGAATTCTTCTCTGCGCGGGTCGCTGATCCCCAGGCCGGCCATCGGGGCGTCGGTCAGCGTCATCGCCAGGACACCGGCGCCCAGGCCGCCCAGCCACACGGGGACGCGTACGCCCGCCCGGTGGAGCAGCGCCACCGCGACGCCCGTACCGACGCCGACGGCGATACCCGTCAGCGCTCCCAGCCCGGTCAGCCGGTTGTCCTTGCCGTCCGAGTCCGGGACCGGGTGTCCGGCCTTCGTGGTGACCTTGTCCACCACGGCCTCGGGGGCGCCGCTCGAGGGCCGGGCGCGCAGCGCCATGTCCAGGTAGGTCACGGCGTTCAGCGCGGTGGTACCGGCGGCCCCGGCGGCGCAGCCACGCGCGATGCTTCGGAACATGTCGTCTCGGGTCCCGTCATGAGCTCGTTCGGAAATTACATATGAGCCCATTCATCCCCATTGTCCGCGCCGTGAAAACTGTCCGCACCGCGGAAGCGGCCGTCAGCGGCGGGGTTCGAGGCCGCCGCCGGGCGCGGCCTCACTCGCGGCGCTCCGGGCCCGGCCGTGGCTCGACCGGGACCGCCCGGCCCGTCGGACGAGGTCCGCGGCGGCCCGCTCCCACCGGGGATGGGCGAACTCGAAGCCCGCGGCGCTCAGCCGGCCCGGTACCACCCGGCGGCTCTTGAGCAGCAGCTCCGTGTCCGAGCGCAGCGCGAACGCCCCGAGTTCCGCCATCCAGCGCGTCGCCGGCAGACCGACCGGGATACCCCGGGCCGCGCGGAGCGCCCGCATGAACTCGCGTTGCGGCAGGGGTCCGGGCGAGGCGAGGTTCACGGGTCCCTCGATGTCGTCCCGGGCGACGAGGAACTCCACGGCCCGTACGAAGTCCTCGTCATGGATCCAGGAGACGTACTGCGCCCCGCCGGCGACCGGGCCGCCCAGTCCCAGACGCGCCAGCCACTGCAGGACGTCGAAGACCCCGCCCCGGTCCGGGCTCATGACCATCGCCGCGCGCAGGGCCACCTTCCGCGTGGCCGGTGTCCGCGCCTCGGCCTGCGCGCGTTCCCAGTTCCTGGCGATCTCGACGCTGTACGCCCAGTAGCCCGGCACCCCGGGTTCCGAGCCGCCGATCACCCCCGTCGCCTCGTCGTGCGGCGCGTCGTGGCGATGGGCGTAGATCGTCGCGGTGCTCATCTGGAGCCAGACCCGCGGTGGCCGCGCGGCGGCGGCGATCGCCTCGCCGACCACGCGCGCCGAGTCCACGCGGGAGTCCATCATGGCCCGCAGGTTCTCGGCGGTGTACCGGCAGGAGACGCTGCGTCCGGCCAGGTTGACCACGACGTCACAGCCGTCGACGGCCTCGGCCCAGGGGCCGAGCGTGACGCCGTCCCAGGCGATGTCGCGCTCCCGCGCCGGGCGCCTGGTCAGCACCGTGACCTCATGGCCGGCCGCCGTCAGCGCACGGTCCAGGATCGTGCCCACCTGTCCGGTTCCCCCGGGCAGCACTACCTTCATCGAGCCCCCTCGGCTTCGGTGGGCACCAGCCTAGCGCCGTTTTTGAACAGGTTCAAAACACATTCGAGCCGGGGCCCGCCTCGGTACGTTCATCCTCCGCTGCCCGCCAACCGCGCCACCGCGCCGAAGAGTTCGTCGTACGACAGCGAGTCCGCCTCCGCACTGCGTGCGGTCAGCGAGGTCATCCGTGGAACGACGAAGGGGTCCCGCCCGGTCGCGCGGACCGGTGGGACCCCTCTGCCGGCCGGCGTCAGCCGCGGCGGCCCGCAGGGTCGTGGGTGGACGAGTCGATGTGCTCGTCACCCCGGACCGGGGCGCCGGCGGCCGGCTGCTCCGCGCGGTCGCCGTGGCCCGGCCACCACGCGGCGTGGCCGATGAGCGCGGTGAGGCTCGGGGTGAAGAACATCGCCATGACGAAGGCCGCGACGGCGATGCCGAACGACACGGCGAAGCCCATCTCCGTGAGCAGCGAGTTGCCCGCCAGCATCATCGTGGCGAAGGTCGCCGCCAGGATGAAGCCGGCCGCGGCCACGGTCGGCCCGGCGTGCCTGAGGGCCATGCCGGCCGCCTCGCGCGGTTCGCGGCCCTCCCGGGCCTCCTCCCGGAGCCGGGCGATCATGAGGATGTTGTAGTCGGTGCCGATGGCGACCACGAACAGATACATGATCACCGGGAGCATGAACATCAGGCCGGAGTGGCCCTGCCCCTTCTGGAAGATCCACACGGTGGCGCCGAGCGTGGCGCCGAAGCCGAGGCCCACCGAGCCGATCAGGTACCAGGGGGCGACCACACTGCGCAGCAACAGCCCCAGGATGACCATGATGAGGACGGCGGCGACGGGGAAGACCGTGCGGTAGTCGTGGTTCACCGCGGTGTCGATGTCCTTGTAGATCGAGGACATGCCGCCGACGAGCGCCTCGGTGCCGTCCGGGGCACCCGAGTGCGCGGCGTCGCGCACCCGCTGCACCGCGTCGATCGCCTTGTCCGTCGACGCCTCGTACTTGAGCGTGACGGTGAAGTCCGCGGTGGTGCCGTCCTTGTTGAGCTGGGTCATACGGGCGTTGGCGACGCCGTCCACCGCACCGAGCCGCTTCGTGTACGCGTCGAAGGCGGCCTTGTCCAGCGGCTTTCCGTCGGTGCTGGAGAGGTAGACGTCGGTGGGCGCGGCGGCGCCCGCCGAGTACGCCTGCTGCATCCGGCCCTGGACGACCATGGACTCCTTGGTCTTGGGCATCGAGCCCGAGGCCAGGTCGAAGGTGGCGTGGTAGCCGAGCGTGCCGAGCGACAGCGCGACCAGGACGAGGCCGGAGGCGGCGGCGGCCAGTGCCGGCCGGCGCTGCACACCGCGCCCCAGGGCGGCGAACCGGGCGTTCTCCGGCTCCCGCTGCCACGACTTGGAGGGCCAGAACACCTTCGGGCCGATCAAGGAGACCACGGCCGGGATCAGGGTCAGGCCCGCGACGAGGGTCGCGGCGACCGCGATGGCGAGCGCCGGGCCCATCTGCTTGAGGAAGCCGAGCGTGGACAGCACCAGCGCGAGGAAGGCGATGATGACCGCTCCGGCGGCCGAGGCGATGGCCTCGCCGACCCGGCCGACCGCGTTGACCATGGCCTGTTTGGGCTCGTCACCGGCCCGCAGACGTTCGCGGTAGCGGAACATCAGGAACAGGAAGTAGTCCGTGCCCACGCCGAAGAGCACGACGATCAGGATCGACGAGATGGAGCTGTTGGCCTGGAGGTCGAACAGCTTGGTGGCGTAGGCGATCAGCCCGTTCGCGACGGCGGACACCAGCCCGATCAGGACCAGGGGCAGCAGGGCCAGGATCGGCGCCCGGAAGATGATCAGCAGGGTCACCAGGATGATGACGAAGGTGCCGATGCCGATCAGCGCCTGGCCGCGCGTGGAGGAGTCCTGCTGGTCGAGGGCCTGCGCGGCGGAGCCGCCCAGCTTGACGTCGAGGTGCGTGCCCTTGGCCAGTTGCTTGACGTCCGCGCGCAACGCCTTCGCCGCGTCCGCCTGTTTCGGCTGGCCGGCGTTCCTGCTGTCCATCTGGACCAGGGTGAGGGCGTACCTGCCGTCCTTCGACGGCGGGCCGGGGACCACCTTCTGCACCTGGTCGATGTGTTTCGCGCCCAGTTCTGTGGTGATCCGGGCGACGTCCTTCTGGTCGGCGGCGGTCATCCTGCCGCCGTCGGTGCGCTGGTAGAGCGCTATCGCGGACGGCGTGAAGGCGCTGGGGAACGCCTTCGCCTGGAGATCCGCCGCCTTGATGGATTCGTAACTCTTGGGCAGGAAACTGCTCTCGTCGCTGTTCATCGGCGACCCCGACCGGCCCGCGTCCAACGAGCCGGTCGAATGGTTGTCTTGAGATCACATCGTAGTGACCGGCGCCAAGTTCCTTGCACCAGACGCCCCTTGACACGTACCGCCGCACAAGCGGATCACACCCCTCCGGAATGTGCCGTCCCCGGCGACCACGCGCAGACCGGCCCCGGCGGCCCTGCCGAGACTCCTGGCCCGGCGCCGCAGGAAGTGACGCGGGCGCCCGGCCCCGGCCGGCGGGAACGGCCCTACGACGTCGGAAGCTGCCTGCCGTAGTCCACCGTCTCGTCCTTCGAGGGCTGCGCGACCGCGAAGTCCTTGCCCCAGTCCGAGAAGCTCAGCGTGCCCGCGTCACCGGCCCGCACCAGGCGCAGCGGATACGGCGTGCCCTCCAGCGAGACGTCCAGGGTGCCGCCGGAGCCCCGGTCACCGGTGATGCGGATGGTGCGGGTACCCGACTGGTCGTGGTGGCCGTCCGTCGCCAGCTTGCCGTGCAGCGTCAGCAGACCCGCGAGGAGGACGTCCTTGTCCGTGAAACCGCTGAACTTCCTGTACGCGGGATCGCCTTGCGGCACCTTCACGTACTTGCCGTCCAGCTTGCCCGCGGTCCCCTCGCCGCCGTCCTTGCCGTCGGCGTGGTTCCAGAAGCCCGCGTCGGCCTTCAGATACAGCTGCTGTCCGATCCGCAGCAGCTTGAAGGTGGCGCCCCGCGAGGTCACCGACCCGGTCCCGCCGTCGGCCTTCAGCCGCATGTCCAGGGTGTACGTCCGGCCGCTGGTGACCACGGTCCCGGACAGCCGTACCGTGGGCGCCGCCTCGGCCGCCGCCCGGCTTGCGGCCTGGATCCGGCCGGCGGGGAGCTTGCCCACCCCGTTCGTCCCCGCGTCCGGATCGTCCCCGCCGCATCCGGTCAGCGCCCCCGCCCCCGTCACGGCCAGCGCGCACATCGCGGTCACGAGCGCGGCCCGGCGGGTACGGCCGTGCGGAGTCGCAGTCACAGGTGGGGTCGCCTTCCTGACGGTTCCTGAGCGGCGTACGGCAGCGTACCGGTGCCCCACCCACCCGGCGGAGCCAGTCCGTCCGGGGTCCCCACCAGGGCGTATCCGAGCGGTACGGGCTAGCCTGAAGCGCACCCGTACGGGCAAATCCGAGCAGTTCCAGAACAAAGCGGAATACCCGAGCACAGAGCGGTTCCCGGGCCCTGAAGGATTCCCGGCCCACGGAAGCAGAGGAAGCAGAGCCATGGCAGCCGGCGCCCCCCGGATCTTCGTCTCGCACCTCGCCGGGGTCCCCGTCTTCGATCCGAACGGTGACCAGGTGGGCCGCGTGCGCGACCTGGTCGTGATGCTGCGCGTGGGCCGCAGGCCCCCGCGCGTGCTCGGGATGGTCGTCGAACTGGCCACCCGGCGCCGCATCTTCCTGCCCATGACCCGGGTGAGCGGCATCGAGTCGGGCCAGGTCATCATCACCGGCGTGATGAACGTCCGCCGGTTCGAGCAGCGGCCCACCGAGCGGCTGGTCTTCGGCGAACTGCTGGACCGGCGGGTGACGCTGGTCGAGACCGGCGAGGAGGTCACCGTCCTCGACGTCTCCGTGCAGCAGCTGCCCGCCCGCCGGGACTGGGAGGTCGACCGCGTCTTCGTCCGCAAGGGCAGGAAGGGCGGCGCCTTCCGGCGGGCCAAGGGCGAGACGCTGACCGCCGAGTGGTCGGCCGTCACCGGCTTCTCCCTGGAGGAGCACGGGCAGGGCGCCGAGAACCTGCTCGCCACCTTCGAGCAGCTGCGCCCCGCCGACCTCGCCAACGTCCTGCACCACCTCTCCCCCAAGCGGCGCGCCGAGGTGGCCGCCGCCCTGGACGACGACCGGCTCGCCGACGTCCTGGAGGAGCTGCCGGAGGACGACCAGATCGAGATCCTCGGCAAGCTGAAGGAGGAGCGCGCGGCGGACGTCCTGGAGGCCATGGACCCCGACGACGCGGCCGACCTGCTCTCCGAGCTGCCGGAGCCGGACAAGGAGCGGCTGCTGAGCCTGATGCAGCCCGCCGACGCGGCCGACATGCGCCGTCTGATGTCGTACGAGGAGCACACGGCCGGCGGTCTGATGACCACCGAGCCGATCGTGCTGCGCCCGGACGCCACCGTCGCCGACGCGCTCGCCCGGGTCCGCAACCCGGACCTCTCCCCCGCCCTCGCGGCCCAGGTCTACGTCTGCCGCCCGCCCGACGAGACCCCGACCGGCAAGTACCTGGGCACGGTCCACTTCCAGCGGCTGCTGCGCGACCCCCCGTACACCCTGGTCAGCTCGCTCGTCGACGACGACCTCCAGCCCCTGTCCCCGGACGCCGCGCTCCCCGTCATCGCCGGGTTCTTCGCCACCTACGACATGGTGGCCGCGCCCGTGGTGGACGAGTCCGGGGCGCTGCTGGGGGCGGTGACCGTGGACGACGTACTGGACCACATGCTGCCCGACGACTGGCGGGAGACCGAGTTCCACCTGAACGAAGGAGAGGGGGCGTCCGCACATGGCTCCTGAGCGCGAGAGCACCCGCGAGCACGGCCGCGAACGCGCCCCCGCGGGCGCCACGGCCGCCACCCGCCCCCGCGCCCGGCTGGACCAGCCGCGCCCGCCCCGGCACCGGATCCTGCCCGAGTGGGATCCGGAGGCCTTCGGCCGGCTGTCGGAGAAGATCGCCCGGTTCCTGGGCACGGGACGCTTCATCGTCTGGATGACGGTCGTCATCATCGTGTGGGTGCTGTGGAACATCGCCGCGCCCCGGCATCTGCGCTTCGACGAGTACCCGTTCATCTTCCTGACCCTGGCGCTGTCCCTCCAGGCCTCCTACGCGGCCCCGCTGATCCTGCTCGCGCAGAACAGGCAGGACGACCGCGACCGGGTCAACCTGGAGCAGGACCGCAAGCAGAACGAGCGGTCCATCGCGGACACCGAGTACCTGACCAGAGAGGTCGCCGCGCTGCGCACGGGCCTCGGCGAGGTCGCCACCCGCGACTGGATCCGCTCGGAGCTGCAGGACCTGGTCAAGGAGCTGGAGGAGCGCCGCCGGCACGACGGCCACGGCGGCCACGTCGTATTCCAGGCGGAACGGGCGGAACGCCCGCCGGGACGTGACGCAGAAGACCGCTGAGGGGCTACCCGGAGGCCCCTCGACGCGCCGTACCATCGTCCTTATGGCTACGGAAGACGCGGTGCGCGAGGCACTGGCGACGGTGAACGACCCCGAGATCAACCGACCCATCACCGAACTCGGGATGGTCAAATCGGTGGAGATCGGCGCGGACGGAGCGGTCGCGGTCACCGTGTACCTGACCGTCTCCGGCTGCCCCATGCGCGAGACGATCACCCAGCGCGTCACCGAGGCGGTCTCCCGGCTGGAGGGCGTCACCCGCGTCGACGTCACGCTGGACGTGATGAGCGACGAGCAGCGCAGGGAGCTGGCGACGGCCCTGCGCGGCGGCCAGGCCGAGCGCGAGGTCCCCTTCGCCAAGCCCGGCAACCTCACCCGTGTCTACGCGGTCGCCTCCGGCAAGGGCGGCGTCGGCAAGTCCTCGGTCACCGTGAACCTCGCGGCGGCGATGGCGGCCGACGGCCTGAAGGTCGGTGTCGTCGACGCCGACATCTACGGCCACAGCGTCCCCCGCATGCTGGGCGCGGACGGCCGTCCCACCCAGGTCGAGAACATGATCATGCCGCCGTCGGCGAACGGCGTGAAGGTCATCTCCATCGGCATGTTCACCCCGGGCAACGCCCCCGTGGTCTGGCGCGGCCCGATGCTCCACCGCGCCCTGCAGCAGTTCCTGGCGGACGTCTACTGGGGCGACCTGGACGTGCTGCTCCTGGACCTCCCGCCAGGCACCGGCGACATCGCGATCTCCGTGGCGCAGCTGATCCCGAACGCCGAGATCCTGGTCGTGACCACGCCCCAGCAGGCGGCGGCCGAGGTCGCCGAGCGCGCCGGGTCCATCGCCGTCCAGACCCACCAGAAGATCGTCGGCGTGGTCGAGAACATGTCCGGCCTGCCCTGCCCGCACTGCGGCGAGATGGTCGACGTCTTCGGCACGGGCGGCGGCCAGCTGGTCGCGGACGGCCTCTCCCGCACCACGGGCACGACCGTCCCCGTCCTCGGCTCCATCCCGATCGACGTCCGCCTCCGCGAGGGCGGCGACGAGGGCAAGCCGGTCGTGCTCACCGACCCGGACTCCCCGGCGGGCTCCGCGCTCAGCGCGATCGCCGGCAAGCTGGGCGGCCGGCAGCGGGGTCTGTCGGGCCTGTCGCTGGGGATCACGCCGAAGAACAAGTTCTGAAATCGGGCGCCTGCGATCTGCGGCTCCGCCACCGGTCAACTCTCTGACCAGCGGCGGAGCCGTCGACGTTCGTCAGTGTCGGTCGCCGTCGAGCACCCTCCGACGGCCCCGAGACGGCCCGGCCGGTCATGAGCCATGCCGCCTGGTGCCCAGCCCGCATGCCGCTACAGACCGCGAAGTGCCTCGTACAGATCGTCGTAGGCTCCCCAACAGTCGATGCTGCCGTCGTCATTCAGGCTGCCCAAGTACCAGTCGTCGTCATGAACAGGCTTCACGAGGCACAGGCTGTGGAACCCGAGAATGATCTCCGCGTGCAGCACCTCGTGGGCTCCGGCGCCGGCTACCCACTTCACCGCCCGGTTTGGATCCAGCGCGACAGCCTCCCGGTCCCCGGATACGTCGCGGATCTGGTGGAGGGTCCAGCCTGGGGGTAGCTGTGCGTCTGCCATCCACGGATGATCTCACCCACCAGGTGTGGACCACCGCTTTAGGAGCGAGGTGAGGTGAGTGCGGCTCTGGCCTGCGACACGTTCACGTGGGTGGACAGAGGATCAGCCTCCCGCCGGCCACCTTCGTTCCCCCTGGTTCCCCGCTCGAGCTGGCACGGGTGTGGCACGGGGAGCTTCTGATCCGTAGCTCTACAGAGATCGGTCATTTCAGTTCATACAGGCTGTCGGGAAGCCTGTCCGCAGTCACCAGTCGGCCCACCGCCACCAGACATGCCCGTCGATACACCTCCACAGTGTCCGACAGGCCCGCCGGCCATCGCTCTCCCGCTTGACCGAGAGGTAGCCGCCGAACTTCGTGGGCTGGGCGCACTCGGGGCAGGCCGGGGCGTCGTCGGTGAGCGGCCCTACCACTTCCGCCACCTGTCTGTGAGCTGGTAGCGACCCAGTCCCTGGCTCGCGGTCAGGGCGACTACCTCGACACCATGCTCGTGGAGCGACTGGTCGATGTAGTCGCACAACGCCTCGCGCTCGTCGGTACTGCGACACCCGCAAACCGACACCGCTCCGAGGGGGATGCCGTCAGGAACCGACCCGCTCGTAGCGGAGCAAGGTGTAGCCGAAGCTGTCGGAGTAGACCTGTGCAATGCTGGCGGCCCCGAGGGCGTCGACCCGTCGAGCCTGCAGCCGGATCGTTGTCGGCCCGCTGACTTTGATCAGCTCGCTGATCGGTGCGGTCTGGTTGCCGCCGGCCTGGGCGGTGCCAGGGTTCTGGTCGATGATCTGGTACACGAACCGCTCGCTCTGCGACACCTCGGCGCCGGAGTTGACGTTCCACAGCCGCGCGCTGATGGACGTGTTGAGGAGCGGAGTGCCTGCGAGGCGTCCACGGACGTTCGCGTCGAGTTCGTACGTGCCGGCCCTGGGGAGGGTGACCTGGAGCGGGGTGTCGGTCCAGACTCCGGGCGGCAGGTTGACAGCCGTATTCAGCGTTGCGATCCCTGAGTTCGCTGGGGGTGCGACCGATGCCGTACTCGCGTTGCTCGCCGCAGTGAACGCGGTCGTGGTGCCGATGAGCAGCGTTGCGGCGATGGCGGCGAGGCCGGTGCGCAGGACTGATTTCATGGTTCCTCCCGGACGAAGGCAATTCGTGACATGCCTCCGATAAGGTACGGAACCTGACAGAATATAAATGTATTTAACATGCCGGTTGAATGGGTGACAGCGGCTCGCGCAGTAGACAAGTGAGGCACGCGGGGCTGCAGACATGCGAAAGGCCCCGCTCATCCGCCACGGGTGTGGCCATCGGGGGTCCTATTCCACTCACATGGTCGGAAAGGGGCACTTCGGGCGAAGTTGTGCTGCTCTCAACGGGCGAGCCGGATACCGCGCGGGCGCCACGGCTCGCGGGCGATGGCGCCTTTCTAAGCTCTGAGGGCTCGGGGCCGGGCGGCGTTCGCCGGGACGGCACCAGGCCGCACGACGAAGGGGCGCCGAACACCATCGGCGCCCCCTTTCTTCGCCGGGGCCGGCGCGTGTGTCTTTCGCCGAGTCCCGCCGGCTAGGCGTACGCGGCGATGTCCTTCACCACGGCGAACCCGAGCCCGTAGGCGCTCATCCCGCGCCCGTACGCCCCCAGGTGCACACCGGCCTCAGTGGTCCCGGCCAGCACCCACCCGAACTCGGACTCCCGGTAGTGGAACGAGGCCGCGACCCCGTCCACGGGCAGGGAGAGCCTGGACCACTCCGGCCCGCCGAGATCGTCGGCCAGGGCCCACGCGGTCTCCGTCTGCTGCTCCAGCCAGTCGTCCCGCAGCGTGTGGTCCATCTGCCCGGGCCAGGTGAACGACAGCAGCCCCACCCCGGCCAGCCACGCCGCCGAGGCCACCGACGTGGCCTCCAGCAGCCCCGTGCCGTCGGCGCTCCTGCGGGAGGGGTGCGCGGCGACGGTGACCACGACCGCGAACTTCTCCCGGGGCTCACCGGCGGAGCCGGTCTCGCCGCCCCGCACGGACGGCTCGTCGCCGTGCCCGATCGAACCGTGCTCCACGGCGCCGTCGGCCGCCGTGCCCACCTGCATCAGCCAGCGCGGCCCCGTGAACGCCTCGTCGAGGCCGTACCAAGGGAAGGGCGCCCGCAGGTAACCGTCGACCGTGCGCCGGGCGGAGGCGAGCTGCTGCCCGTCCTCCGCGGCCGGCGTCTGCGCGCCCACCCGACTCGTCGTCTCCATCTGCCCGGACGCCTCCTAGTTCTCGTCGGACCGGGGTGGCCCGCCCCCCTTCGGGCGTACTCGTCCGGTCCGCACAACAACTCGGGAGCATATCCACACCGCTGAGGCCCTCAGGGCAGGCGCTTGATGCGTGGGTCACACGAACGACCAGTTCAGGCCGTGTGCGACGGGTGCGTGCTATGAAACGCGTCACGTGCGCGCCGTGCGCCCGCGTGCGCGTGTCGGCGGAGGTCTACGTGGCGTCGAAGTCGAACGGGGGCCGCTCGTCCGTGCCGGGGTCCTCGGGCTTCTTGGACATGTCGACGCGGCCGCCGCCGGAAGGGGCGGACGACGAGGACGACGCGGCGCCGGAGGTCTCGACGTCATGACCGTTGACGGCGTCCGTGACCTCGGCCATCTCCTTCTTCAGGTCGAAGCCGTTGCGGATCTCCTTCAGCCCCAGCTCGTCGTTGTCCAGCTGCTTGCGGATGAACGTCTTGGGGTTGAGGTCCTCGAACTCGAAGTCCTTGAACTCCGGGCCCAGTTCGGTGCGGATGTCCTGCTTGGCGCTCTCCGAGAACTCACGGATCTTCCGGATCGTCCGCGTCACGTCCTGGATGACCTTCGGGAGCTTGTCCGGACCGAAGACGAGCACGGCGAGCACGACGATCGTCACCAGCTCCAGTGGCCCTATGTCATTGAACACCTGACGCTCCTTGCGATGTCCTCGGTCGCTCAACGGTACCCGTCGTTCCCGTCCGACCGGTACCGTCCCATGGTGAGACTTCTGTCAGTTCTGCTCCGACGCGCCCAGCACGAGTGAGATCTCCCGCTCGGTACCACCGCGCTCGACCGTCAGCCGCAGCCGGTCGCCGGGCCGGTGGGCGCGGATCCTGACGATCAGCTCCTCACCGGTGTGCACGCGCTCTCCGTCGACCGCGGTGATGACGTCGCCCGCCTTCAGGCCGGCCCGCTCGCCGGGACCGCCCTTGGTGATGGCGGGGCCGCCGCCCGTGCTGCGGCTGTCGACGCGGGCGCCGTCGCCGGTGTAGCCCATGTCGAGGGTGACGCCGATCACGGGGTGGGTGGCGTGGCCGTCGTTGATCAGTTCCTCGGCGACGCGCTTGGCCTGGTTGACGGGTATGGCGAAGCCGAGACCTATGGAGCCGGCCTGTCCCGTCCCGGAGTCCGAGCCGCCGGCGGCGGAGCGGATGGCGGAGTTGATGCCGATGACCTGGGCCCGGGAGTCGAGGAGCGGCCCGCCGGAGTTGCCCGGGTTGATCGGGGCGTCCGTCTGCAGGGCGTCGACGTACGACACGTCGCTGCCGTCGCCCTTCTCGCCGCCCGCGGTGATGGGCCGTTCCTTGGCGCTGATGATGCCGGAGGTGACGGTGTTGGCGAGGTCGAAGGGGGCGCCGATCGCGACGACGGGGTCGCCGACCCGGACGTCGTCGGAGTTGCCGAGAGGCAGCGGGGTGAGCCCGCCGACGCCCTGGACCTGGACGACGGCGAGGTCGTAGCCGCTGTCCCGGCCAACGACCGTGGCCTTGACGGAGTCGCCGCTGCTGAACGTCACGGATATCCGGCCGCCCGACGCGGCGGGGGCGACGACGTGGTTGTTGGTGAGGATGTGCCCGTGGGTGTCGAGCACGAAGCCGGTGCCGGTGCCGTCCTCGTCAGTGCCGGAGACGTGCAGGGTCACGACGCTGGGCAGCGCGCGAGCGGCGATGCCGGCCACGCTGTCCGGCGCCCGTCCGGCGGGCACGCGCCCGGCCTGCGGCAGCTGGACCTGGTCGCCCAGGCCCTCCCGCTCGACATAGGCGCCGACGATCCCGCCGACGGCCGCCGCCACCACCGCGACCATCAGCGTCCACACGGCCAGGGACCGTCGCGCCCGCCGCCTGCGCGCCTCCTTCGTCAGCACCCCCGCACCGCTCAGCTGAAGCGCCCCGTGCCCCGCCGCCTGCTCCGTGGCGGACCCACCCGCCCAGGGGTCATAACGCCGCCAGGGGTCGGCCGCGGCTACGGGCTGCTCCAGGGACGTCGTGGACGGAGGCGCGGCCGTCTCGGGGGCCGGGACGGGTGCGGTGGGGGTCGGGACGGGCGCCTCGGGGATCGGGGCGGGAGCGGGTGCCGTGGAAGTGGGAGCGGCGGGCTCCGTGGGCGCCGGGGCAGCTGTCGCGGGCGCCGGAGCCGAAGTCACGGGGGCCGGGGCCGGCACCGTCGGTGACGAAGCGGGCGGCGCGGGGGCCGGGGCAGGGGCCGTGGGTGACGGGGCAGGAGCCGCCGCGGGCGGGACAGGCGCCCCAGGGGCCGGCACCGTCGGCGACGAAGCGGGCGGGACAGGAGTCGTGGGTGAGGGGGCGGCTGCCGAGGGCTGCGCGGGCGCCGGGGCCGGTGTGGGTACGGCCGTGCCCCGGGGCTGGGTCGCCGGGTGCCGGACCGGTGGTGCGGGAGCCCAGGGGCCCGGTTCGCCGTAGGGCGGGGTGCTGTAGGGGTCGGGGTCGTGCAGCGGCGTCGCCCGCTGGGCCGTACCGTCGGCCCGGTCCGGGGCGGCCGCGGCCGGCTTCGCCAGCTCGAAGTCGTCGTCGCCGGTGGAGGCAGGCGTCCCCGGTGCCGTCAGCGGGCGTGCCGGCTCGAAGTCGGTCGCCTCAGGACCGGCCTCTGCCGGTTCCTCCGGCCCTTCCCCCGACGGGACACGGTTCCCCTCGTTCATGCTCTCCCCACGGCTGGCCGCGGCCCCCCGTCTCGGCGGCGGCCGCGGAACATCGACTTGGCACAGGATTCAACCAGGTTCGCGAGCCGTGGCGCAGCAGCCGGTCAGCGGGCCTGCGGGGGTGGGGCCGGAGAGGCCGAAGGAGTGGGCCCGGTGCCGGGGGCGGGCGCGGACAGCAGGCCGGAGCCGGGGACTTCGGGGGCCCCGGACCAGTCCGTGAGCGGGAAGACCATGGTCTCTTCGAGTGGGCGTATCAACGGGGAGACGGCCGCCGCACCGGCCATCACCGGCGCGGTCAGCCCATGCGCGTCGTCCTCGCTCTGCCCGGGCGTGGGAGTCGGCACTCCCGGCACCAGCGGCGCGGACATGGCGGTCGGGGCCGTGGGCGTCCGGCCGAGCGGCGAGCCGCCCTGGGCGAGCAGCGGTCCCCCGGAGCGACGGCGCTGGGTCTCGGGCGTGGCCGCGCCCGTGCCCGCCGTGCGGGCAGGGGTCACATTGCTGCCGGTGCCGGAGCCGCCGCGGGCGTCCGCGGCCGCGTCCCCGGGGACGGCGGAGGTCACGCCGCCGAGGGCGACCGCGGCCAGCGATACGGCGCCCGCCGCGGCGAACGCGAACCGCAGTCCGCGCGAGGCCGGGCGGCCGTCGTCCGGGCGGCCGACGGGATGGATGCGAAAGCCGCGCTCCTCGGGGGCGGGCGCCGGGTGCGGGCCGGCGGGCAGGGTGCCGTGGGGGCGCGCGGGCACGTACCCGAAGGCGAAGCGCTCGCCGCGCCCCGCTCCGAAGACCCCGGAGGTCCCGTCGTCCGGGTCGCGTCCGAAGAGTCCGCCCCCGGGCGGCGTACCACCGCCGTCCGGGTCACCGCCCCCGGGGAGGCCCTGGAGGCGGGCCAGAAGGCTCTCGGAGGGCGGGGGCGGGGCGGCCTCCGCGAAGACGTTCTTCAGTCGGCGCTGGGCGTCCGCCTCTGCCTTGCACCGGGCACAGGTGGCCAGGTGCGCGAGGACCCGCTCACGCGTCTCATGACCGAGCTCTCCGTCCACCAGGGCGGAGAGCCGGTCTCCCAGGTGCTGCTCTGCGAGGTGCGCCTCCCCGGCAGATTTAGGTCGTGATCCAGTCACGCGGTCGCGCCCCCTCCCCCCAGAGCGGGGACCCGGGCCATGAAGGAGCGCCGCTCCGCCGCACGGGCCTCGGGGGACCGGTGGGCGAGGGCCTTGCGCAGCTGGGAGCGGCCGCGGTGGATGCGCGAGCGGACCGTGCCGAGCTTCACGCCGAGGGTCGCGGCGATCTCCTCGTACGACAGTCCTTCGATGTCGCACAGGACGACGGCCGCGCGGAACTCGGGCGCGAGGGTGTCGAGGGCCTGCTGGACGTCGGCGTCGAAGTGGGCGTCGTTGAAGAGCTGCTGCGGGGTGGGCTCGCGGCTGGCCAGGCGCTCGGCCGCGTCCTCGCCGAGGGCGTCGAAGCGGATGCGCTGCTTGCGCCGGACCATGTCCAGGAACAGGTTCGTGGTGATGCGGTGCAGCCAGCCCTCGAAGGTGCCCGGCGAGTACGTCGACAGGGAGCGGAAGACACGGACGAAGACCTCCTGGGTGAGGTCCTCCGCGTCGTGCTGGTTGCCCGTGAGGCGGTAGGCCAGGCGGTAGACGCGGCCGCTGTGCGTGCTGACGATCTCGTCCCACGTGGGCGGAGTCCACGCCTGGCCGTCCGCGTCGGTGGCGAAGGTCGCGGTCTGGGCGTCGCCTGAGGCGTGGTGGTCAGCAGCGGTCTCGGTCACGGATTTCGGCCTGCCCGCCGACCCGAGGAAGCGCCGCAGCACTCCACCCCGATCCCCGGGCGCAGCCGCACCTCCCCTGTCGGCTCTGGTGGTGTCCAGTGGAGCCCCTACCATAGCCACCTCGCCCGTTAGCTCCGGATAAGCGGTTTTACGAGAATTTGATACACGCTGATACGGCTCATGCGGCTGCGTCAGCAGTTGCTCGGCGTCCTGATCCACCTCTTACCCCCCGTCGTGGCCCCGGCCACCGTCTCATCCCTATAAACGCCCGGTCCCATCTGCGGGTTCCCGACGCCAACGGATACAGTCACGCCCAGGCAACCACGGGGACAGGAGAGGGTCATTACCGGCAACCGGCAGACGAGCTGGGCGTTCGCCGACGCCTTTGTCGCCGAGGACGAAGCACTGCGGTGGGCCCGTGACCGGGCCCGCGAGGCAGGGCTGCGCTCGGTGTCGCCCGGCACGGGCGCCGCGCTGCGACTGCTCGCCGCGTCCGTGGACGCGAAGGCCGTGGCGGAGATCGGCACGGGCTGCGGGGTGTCCGGAATCCATCTGCTGCACGGCATGCGCCCGGACGGGGTGCTCACCACCGTCGACCCGGAGCCGGAGCACCAGCAGTTCGCACGGCAGGCCTTCCGTGCCTGCGGGTTCGCCAGCAACCGGGCCCGTTTCATCCCCGGCCGCGCGCTGGAGGTGCTCCCCCGGCTCGCGGACGCCGGCTACGACCTCGTCTTCTGCGACGGGGACCGGCAGGAGTACCTCGACTACCTCGCTGAATCGTTGCGCCTGCTGCGCCCCGGCGGCCTGGTGGTCTTCGAGGGCGTCTTCGCGAGCGGCCGTACGGTCGACTCGGGGCCGCAGCCGACGGAGGTGCTGCGGCTGCGGGAGCTGCTGCGCACGGTGCGCGAGAGCCAGGAGCTGGTCACGTCGCTGCTGCCGGTGGGCGACGGGCTGCTGTGCGCGGTCAAGCACTGAGGCCGCGGGTGCGGGGCCCGCGGACCGATGGGCCCGCGTGGTCCGAAGACGCGGCTGCCCCGACACCGCGTACGATGCCGGGGCAGCCGGGAGGACTGACTCGCTCGCGCGTCAGACGACGACCTTCTTGAGGGCGTCGCCGAGCGCCTCGGCCTCGTCAGGGGTCAGCTCGACGACGAGTCGACCGCCGCCTTCGAGCGGAACGCGCATGACGATGCCCCGCCCCTCCTTGGTCACCTCGAGCGGGCCATCGCCCGTCCGCGGCTTCATGGCCGCCATGCTCGTTCCCCTTCCTGAAACCAGGCTCATCGTCTGCCGACGGCGCCCGGGCGGGCACCCGCGGCCCGAACGGACACGCGACACCGGCATCGAACACATTGCTTCCCAGCCATTATCCCGCATCTCAGGACCCGATGACCAACATCAGTCGGCATCGCTTGGGCAACGCGCGCGAGCAAAACCACTCAATTCGGGGATGTGGCTGCGATACTGCGCCACCGCACGCAGACCCGCCGACCGCCTCCGCTCCGGATTTCTTTGATGCAGGTCACACCTCCGGTCCGGACCCCGGGCGGCGATCTCCGCCATGCTGTCCTCAGACATCGACGTACTGAGCGGTACGTCACCAGCCTCGACACCTGAGGGGATGCGCCATGGCCGACACCGTGCTCTACGAGGTGAGCGACGGACTCGCGACGATCACGCTGAACCGCCCCGAGGCGATGAACGCGCTGAACATCGCGACGAAGGTGGCCCTGCGGGAGGCCGCGGAAGCCGCGGCCGGGGACGCTGCCGTACGGGCGATCCTGCTGACCGCGGCCGGGGACCGGGCGTTCTGCGTGGGCCAGGACCTCAAGGAGCACATCGGGCTGCTGGCCGCCGACCGGGAGACCGGGTCCGGGCAGACCATGAGCACGGTCAAGGAGCACTACAACCCGATCGTGCGGGCCCTCGCCGGGGCGCCGAAGCCGGTGGTCGCCGCGGTGAACGGCGTCGCGGCCGGGGCGGGCTTCGGCTTCGCGCTCGCCGCCGACCACCGGATCGTCGCCGACACCGCGGCCTTCAACACGTCCTTCGCGGGCGTGGCGCTGACCGCCGACTCCGGCATCTCCTGGACGCTGCCCCGGGTGATCGGCCCGAGCCGCGCCACCGACCTGCTGCTCTTCCCGCGCAGCATCAGCGCCCAGGACGCCCTGGAGCTGGGCATCGCCAACCGGGTCGTCCCGGCGGCTTCGCTGCGCGAGGAGGCCGAGAAGACGGCGCGGGCGCTGGCGGAGGGTCCGACGGTGGCGTACGCGGCGATCAAGGAGGCGGTGGCCTTCGGGCTGACGCACTCCCTCACCGAGACCCTGGAGAAGGAGGACGAGCTCCAGGCGCGGGCGGGGCGGTCGGAGGACCACGCCATCGCCGTCCAGGCCTTCGTGAACAAGGAGAGGCCGAAGTACCTGGGGCGGTGACGCCCCGCGGGGGGCCGCGCACGCGTCGCGGCTCCCCGTCGCGCGGTTCCCGCTAGCGGGCGCGCCTCGCCACGCAGGTCTCCAGGTGGTCGTTGACGAGCCCGCACGCCTGCATCAGGGCGTAGGCCGTCGTCGGGCCGACGAATCTGAGCCCGCGCTTCTTCAGCGCCTTGGACAGGGCGGTGGACTCGGGGGTGACGGCCGGCACGTCGGCGAGGGTCTTCGGCACCGGCCGGCGGGCCGCGTCCGGGGCGTGGGACCAGATCAGCTCGTCCAGTTCGTCCTCCGCCCAGTCGGCGAGCACGCGCGCGTTGGCGAGCGTGGCGTCGATCTTGGCGCGGTTGCGGATGATGCCCGGGTCGGCCAGCAGACGGTCGCGGTCCTCGTCCGTGAAGGCGGCGACCTTCTCGATGCGGAAGCCGGCGAACGCCGCGCGGAAGCCCGTGCGGCGGCGCAGGATCGTGATCCAGGACAGGCCCGACTGGAAGGCCTCCAGGCTGATCCGCTCGAAGAGAGCGTCGTCGCCGTGGACGGGACGGCCCCACTCCTCGTCGTGGTACGCCACGTAGTCGTCGGTGGACAGGGCCCAGGGGCAGCGCAGCGCGCCGTCCGGCCCGGCGAGGGTGGCTGCGCCGGTCACCGCTGGTCCTCCGGGTGGTCGTGCTTCTCCAGGTGGGCGTGCGCGGCGGCGGCCCGGGCGCCGGCCAGCGCGGACTCCAGGTCGGCGATGCGGGACTCGCGCTCGGCGAGTTCGGCGCCGAGGCGGCCGAGCGCGTCGTCGACGTCGGCCATGCGGTAGCCGCGCGGGGCGACCGGGAAACGCAGGCTCTCCACGTCGGAGCGGCTCACCGGGCGGTCCGCGGGCAGCGGGTCCTGCAGCCGCTCGGGCGCCGCCTCGGGCAGCGGGCCGCTCTCGCCGCCGCCCACCACGGCGAGTGTCACCGCGGCGACCACGACGGCCAGCGCGACGACCAGGAACAAGAACATCACCATCGCCTTAGGGTCCCCACGCTTCGTGCCGGACGCGGTGCCGGACGCTGAATGTGTCAGGGTCCGATCGTGCCATGCGAGTGTGACAGTTAGGGTCGCAGGCGGTCGTACTGCCGGACGTACTAGGAGAGGTCACAGCGGATGCTCAGGCTGGGCAGGCGGGAATTCGGGCCGCACGAACGGGTGATCATGGCGATCGTGAACCGGACCCCGGACTCCTTCTACGACCAGGGGGCCACCTTCCGCGACGAGCCGGCCCTCGCCCGTGTGGAGCAGGCGGTGGCCGAGGGCGCGGCGATCATCGACATCGGCGGGGTGAAGGCCGGGCCGGGCGAGGAGGTCTCGGCCGAGGAGGAGGCGCGGCGGACGGTCGGCTTCGTGGCCGAGGTGCGGCGCCGCTTCCCGGACGTGATCATCAGCGTCGACACCTGGCGGGCCGAGGTCGGCGAGGCGGTGTGCGAGGCGGGCGCCGATCTGCTGAACGACGCGTGGGGCGGCGTCGATCCCGGGCTGGCCGAGGTGGCGGCGCGGTACGGGGTGGGGCTCGTGTGCACGCACGCGGGCGGTGCGCAGCCGCGTACCCGCCCCCACCGGGTGACGTACGACGACGTCGTGGCGGACATCCTGGAGGTGACCGTGGGGCTGGCGGAGCGGGCGGTGTCGCTCGGGGTGCCGCGCGAGTCGGTGCTGATCGACCCCGGGCACGACTTCGGGAAGAACACGCGGCACAGCCTGGAGGCGACGCGGCGGCTGGACGAGATGGTCGCCACGGGGTGGCCGGTGCTGGTGTCGCTGTCCAACAAGGACTTCGTCGGGGAGTCGCTGGACCGGCCGGTCAAGGAGCGGTTGCTCGGGACGCTGGCGACGACGGCGGTGTCCGCGTGGCTCGGGGCGCAGGTGTACCGCGTCCACGAGGTCGCCGAGACCCGGCAGGTGCTGGACATGGTGTCGTCCATCGCCGGCCACCGGGCCCCGGCGATCGCCCGTCGGGGCTTGGCCTAGGGGGTGTCGTTTGGATCAGGCCGGCCGTGAGGAACAGCGCTTGCCGGCCGACCCGAGCGGGGTCTGGTGCGTGCGGCTGCAAGGCGGAGGAGGGAGTCGAC
>NZ_JBSGDB010000137.1:0-19958 GCF_053602155.1 Streptomyces sp. NPDC004561 | reverse complement strand
GGCAGCTGGCCGATCAGGATGGTCAGCGCCAGGCCGTTCATGTAGCCGGTCATCGTGGGCTTGGAGAGCAGGTCGGCGATGAACCCGAGTACTCGCCGCCGACGCCAGGAGCACGGCATCGCCGTCTACGCCGCCAACCTCGGCTGGAAGGACGTGCCCCTGCGCGCCCGGCTCGCCGAGCGGCTCGGGGCGCCCGTCGCCCTCGGCCACGACGTGCGCACCGGCGGCCTCGCCGAGGGCCGGATCGGCGCGGGCCGGGGCGCCGACCGGTTCCTGTTCGTGCCGCTCGGCACCGGCATCGCGGGCGCCATCGGCATCGACGGCCGGGTGGAGTCGGGCGCGCACGGCTTCGCGGGCGAGATCGGCCACATCGTCGTACGCCCCGGCGGCACCCCCTGCCCCTGCGGGCAGCGCGGCTGCCTGGAGCGGTACGCCTCCGCGTCCGCGGTCAGCGAGGCATGGGCGGCGGCCCGCGGGAACCCGGACGCGGACGCGGCGGACTGCGCCGAGGCCGTCGCGTCCGGCGACCCGAACGCCGTCCGGGTCTGGCAGGAGGCGGTGGACGCCCTCGCCGACGGACTGGTCACCGCGCTCACCCTGCTGGACCCGCGCACGCTGATCATCGGTGGCGGACTGGCCGAGGCGGGGGAAGTGTTGTTCCAGCCCCTGCGGAACGCCGTGGGGCGCCGGGTCACCTTCCAGAAGCTGCCGTCCATCGTCCCCGCCGCCCTCGGTGACACCGCGGGCTGCCTGGGCGCGGGACTGCTCGCGCGCGATCTCCTGACGACCACCCCTACGACTCCGGAGGTAAGCACCTGATGGCCAACGAGCGGGACAGTCGAGCTCCGGGTGGGAGCCGGGTGCTCACCGGTGCGAACGTGGTGCTTCCCACCGGAACGGTGCAGAACGGCCAGGTGGCGATCGACGGCCGGCACATCACCGCGACCGCCCCGGCCGGCGCCGAACCGATCGACGTGACCGGCCACTGGCTCGTCCCCGGCTTCGTCGACATCCACAACCACGGCGGCGGCGGGGCCTCCTTCTCCGGGACGGCCGACGACGTGCTCACCGCCGTCCGCACCCACCGCCTGCACGGCACCACCACCCTCGTCGCCTCCACCGTCACCGACGAGATGGACCTGCTGGTGCGGCAGGCCGGGCTGCTGAGCGAGCTGGCCGAGCAGGGGGAGATCGCCGGGATCCACTTCGAGGGGCCGTTCATCTCGCCGTGCCGCAAGGGCGCCCACTCCGAGAAGCTGCTGCGCCACCCGGAGCCGGCCGAGGTCCGCAAGCTGATCGACGCGGCACGCGGGCAGGCGCGGATGATCACCCTCGCCGCCGAGCTGCCGGGCGGCATCGACTCCGTACGGCTGCTCGCCGATCACGGTGTGATCGCGGCGATCGGGCACACCGACGCCGGGTACGAGCAGACGGTCGAGGCCATCGACGCGGGCGCCACGGTCGCCACCCACCTCTTCAACGCCATGCCCGCCCTCGGCCATCGCTCCCCCGGCCCGGTCGCCGCCCTGCTGGAGGACGAGCGGGTGACGGTCGAGCTGATCAACGACGGCACGCATCTGCATCCCGCCGCGCTGGAGCTGGCCTTCCATCACGCGGGCGCGGACCGGGTCGCGTTCATCACCGACGCGATGGACGCGGCCGGCGTCGGTGACGGCCGCTACATGCTCGGCCCGCTGGAGGTGGAGGTCAGCGAGGGCGTGGCCCGGCTGGTGGAGGGCGGCTCGATCGCGGGCTCGACGCTCACCCTGGACCGCGCGTTCAAGCGGGCGGTGACCGTCGACCGGCTGTCCGTGGAGGACGCCGTCAAGGCCCTGTCCGCCAACCCGGCCCGGCTGCTCGGCCTGTCCGACCGCGTCGGCTCCCTGGAGCCGGGCAAGGACGCCGACCTGGTCCTGCTGGACCAGAACTTCGACATCAGGGGCGTGATGCGCCGGGGCGAGTGGGTGGTGGCTCCCCAACTGGCCTGATACGCCCCCCTTTTCCCGCGACGGCGGCCGACCCGTGACTGGGCCGGCCGCCGTCTCTTTGGCATGATCGAGGCCCCGGAAACCGATGACGGGCACATGAACTTCGAGGGAGGTCGGCACGGGTGATCCTCACGGTCACGCTGAACACCGCTCTCGACATCACCTATCGCGTGCGGTCGCTGCGGCCGCACGCCTCGCACCGCGTCTCGGACGTCATCGAGCGACCGGGCGGCAAGGGCGTGAACGTGGGCCGGGTGCTGGCCGCGCTCGGGCACGAGGTGACGGTCACGGGGTTCGCGGGCGGCGCGACCGGGCGCGCGGTGCGCGACCGGCTGGCCGGCACGTCCGGGCTGACGGACGCGCTGGTCCCGGTGGCCGGACCGACCCGGCGCACGATCGCCGTCGTCGACGAACTGTCGGGTGACACGACCCAGTTGAACGAGCCCGGTCCGCAGATAGTCCCCACCGAGTGGGGCGCCTTCCTGGACCGGTACACGGAACTGCTGGCCGGCGCCTCGGCGGTGGCCCTGTGCGGCAGCCTGCCGCCGGGGGTGCCGGTGGGGGCGTACGCGGGCCTGATACGCATGGCCCGCGCGCTCGGCGTGCCGGTGCTCCTCGACACAAGCGGCGAGCCGCTGCGGCGGGGGGTGGCCGCCCGGCCCGACCTCATCAAGCCGAACGCCGACGAGCTGGCCGAACTGACCGGCTCCCACGAGCCGTTGCGCGCCACCCAGGACGCCCGGCGGCGCGGTGCGCACGCGGTGGTGGCCTCCCTGGGCGCGGAGGGCCTGCTGGCCGTCACCCCCGAGGGCCGCTGGCGCGCCACCCCGCCCACCCGCGTCCACGGCAACCCGACGGGCGCGGGCGACTCGGCGGTCGCGGCGCTGCTCTCCGGCGTGGTGACCCAACTCCCCTGGCCGGACCGCCTCTCCCGGGCGATCGCCCTCTCGGCGGCAACGGTCCGGGCACCCGCGGCGGGCGAGTTCGACCACGCGGCCTACGAGAAGCTCCTGGCGCGGGTGTCGGTGACGGCGGCGTGACGGATGTGCCGGATACCGCCCAGCGGTTTGGCCGGAAAACGCCCTCTCCCCATCTCGACCGGGTGATCGGATGGTTAGATGATCACCCGTTCACTACATCGACCAGTAGTGAAAGATATGTGGGGGAACCTCATATGAGCGTGTTCAAGAAAAGCCTGACGACGGTGGCCGTGGCCGGCGCGTTGCTGGCCGGCGCCTTCGCCACACCGGCTGCGGCGGCCGATCCCAACACCTGCCCGAAGGGCAAGGTCTGCGGATGGTCGGGGACGAACAGGACCGGCACCAGGACCGTCCTCTCGGTGTCGCCCGGCTGCTACCCGTTCAACGACGCCCGGTCCGTCTCGAACCAGACGTCCTACCGCATCGTGTTCTGGCACATCACCCCGGGCACCGGCTGCGCCGTCGGCACCAAGCTGCTCACCCTGAAGCCGGGCACCTACTCGGACAACACCCATTCCACCGCCACGGGGATCGAGGTCTACGGGGGTTAGCCCCGCGGCCTTCGTACCGGTGACGGCAGTTCGGCCGAGAACGTTCGCCGGGTTTGCCGGCAGCCCAGAGCGACGACGGATGACCGGCGGCGTGAACTGCCCCGCACACGCTCGACGGACACGGGCCACTCGAGGGCTTACGAGCCGACCGATCACGGCCGACGACCGACGCACGCCATCCTCTAGAACATATGATCGCCAGCGACCAAAGATCTAATTCTCGCTGGGGGAACACATGCGCACATCACCGGCCATCAAGCAACTCGCGGCTCTCGGTTTGGCCTCGATGGGACTCGTCATCTCCATGAGTTCCACGGCGTCGGCCGATCAGGCGGGAGTCTGGATGCAGGATGGCCACCACTTCAGTATCCGAAGCGCTGCCAGCAGCTCGTCGACCGTGCTCCACTCGGTTACCGATCCTGATGCCAGGATTCCTTGCACCACGACCCCGTGCACGCGGGACAACAACGGCGGCTCATACAAGTGCTGGTCCGGGGGCCCTTCGGGCAATGACTGGGTCAAGGTGAAGTGGAACGGAAGGACGGGTTGGGTGGCCGTCCTCTGCGTCGAAGGCGGACGCATCTGAGCAGAGGGTGTGGCGATCTCGGTGGCTGCCGAGGTCGCCACACCGGTTTGGGGCTCAGCCGTTGACCCAGCCCTTCACCAGCCACAGCTGGTCGACGAGAGCGTCGCACTGGTTGCCCTGCTCGCACGAGAGCTTGATGGTGTTCGCGCCCTTGTTGAGCTGGATCCAGTTGTACGTCTTCGTCCAGCCCTTCTGGTAGTCGCCCTGCGCGGCGTTCGCCCAGTTCTTCAGGCCTACGGGCCTGTCGGAAGCCGCGCCGTTGACCGTGAGGGTGGCGGTGGCGTCCTTGCCGGGAACGCTGTAACCGACGTAGACGCTGTACTTGCCGGACTCGGGGATGCCGTTGACGGTCCAGGTGATCGAGGCGCCGGTCTGGTTGAGGCCGCCCACGTACTTGGCGTCCGCGGACCGCGCTCCGGGGACGCCCCCCGTGACGGCGGCACCACCCGCGAGCTGGAGGCCGCTGTTCGAGCCGTCGATCTTCGGCAGTTCACCCGACGGCGCCGAGCTGCTGTTCGACGGGCTCGGGTCGCTGCTCTGGGACTGGGTGGGGGTGCTGCCGGCCTGGTTCTTCTTGTCGTCGCCCGAGCTGCCGTTGATCATGGCCACGCTGATGCCGATGACGACCGCCGCGACCACCGCGATGGCGCCGATCAGCAGGCCCTTGGTGTTCGGGCCACGGCGGCCGGGGCCGGCCTGGTGGGACGGCTGGCGGCCGGTCGGGGCGCCGCCGGGCAGGGTCTCGGGGGCCTGGTAGTAGGCATTCGGCTGGCTGTAGACGCCCTGCTGCTGCGGCACCGTCGGCTGGCCGTACTGGCGCTCGCCGACCGTGCGCACCCTGCTGACCGAGTTCGGGTAGCCGTAACCGCCGGACGGCGGCTGGGCCCCTCTGGCCTGGCCGTCTGCGTACAGGTAGCCGAACGGGTCCTCGTCCTCGGGCGTGCTCGCGCCGTTGTCGCCGGGCGTCATCCCTTGGTACTCCTCAACAGGTGCGGGCGGATGCGATACGGGTTGGAATGGCGAGCCTACCCGCTCTTGCTGGCCCAAACGGGTGACTCGGACCGCATCAGCTCACTGACCTGCGGCTCATCCGGCGCGTCGGTGCTGTTTGGGACGAGATCGTTTCTCTACGTACATCCGTTCGTCGGCTGACTTCAACACTTCGTCCGCGGTCATACCGCAGTGTGCCCAGCCGATACCGAAGCTCGCGCCCACCCGGACGGCCCGGCCCTCGGCCCGGATCGGCTGGATGATCTCGTTGCGCAGCCGTACGGCGAGGTCCTGGGCGTCGGCCCGGCCGAGGCCGTTGGCGAGGATCACGAACTCGTCGCCGCCGAGCCGGGCCACCGTGTCCCCGTCGCGCACGCCCTGGGACAGGCGCCGGGCCACCTCGATGAGGACGGCGTCGCCCGCGTTGTGCCCGAACCGGTCGTTGATCGACTTGAAGCCGTCGAGGTCGCAGAAGAGGACCGCGAGGCCCTTGGCGCCGTCGTCCCGCCCGTCCTCGGGGGCGACGGTGTGCACATGGTGGTCGTAGCCGTCGAACGCCTCCACGCCCGGCACGAAGTCGAAGCCGTGCCCGGCCGGGGCGTCGAAGGCGGGGTGGCCGTAGGCCGCGTCCAGGGACTCCAGGGCGCCGGGCTGGGTCGGGCGCTGGCACAGCCGGGCCGACAGGCGCGAGCGCAGCTCGGCGGAGTTCGGCAGCCCGGTGAGGGAGTCGTGCGAGGCGCGGTGGGCGAGGTGCAGCTCGCGGCGCTTGCGCTCCTCAATGTCCTCGACGTGGGTGAGCAGGAAGCGCGGGCCGTCGGCGGCGTCGGCGACGACGGAGTTGCGCAGCGACACCCAGACGTAGCTGCCGTCCCTGCGGCCCAGGCGGAGTTCCGCGCGGCCGCCCTCGGCGGAGGTCCGGAGCAGGGTGCCGATGTCCTCGGGGTGGACCAGGTCGGAGAAGGCGTAGCGGCGCATCGCGGAGGCGGGGCGGCCCAGGAGGCGGCACAGGGCGTCGTTGGTGCGCAGGATGCGGCCGTGCTGGTCGCCGCCCATCTCGGCTATGGCCATGCCGGAGGGCGCGTACTCGAAGGCCTGCCGGAAGCTCTCCTCGCTCGCCCGCAGCGCCTGCTGCTCGCGCTCCAGGCGGACCAGGGCGCGCTGCATGTTGGCGCGCAGCCGCGCGTTGCTGATCGCGATGGCGGCCTGGAAGGCGTACATCTGCAGGGCCTCGCGGCCCCAGGCTCCGGGCCGGCGGCCGTTGCGCGGCCGGTCGACGGAGACGACCCCGAGCAGTTCGCCGGAGGAGCCGCCCTGCACGCCCGGGGTGTACATGGGGGCGAAGAGGCGGTCCGAGGGGTGCCACTCGTCCTCGAAGCGCGGCGCGGGACCGTCCGTGTACCACTGGGGTACGTCGTCGTCGTCGAGGACCCAGCCCTCGGTGTGCGGTATGAACACCAGGTCGCCCCAGCGCTCGCCCATGTTGAGCCGCCGCTCCCAGGACTCGCGGGAGCCGACCCGGCCGGTGATCAGGGCCTCGGCGGCGGAGTTGCCGGAGAACGCGGCGACCACGAGATCGCCGTCCTGGCGTACGAGGTTCACGCACGCCATCTCGTACCCGAGGGCGCTCACGGCGCCGTCGGCGACCGTCTGCAGTGTGTCCGCCAGGCTGCGGGCCGTGTTCATGTCGGCCATGACCTGGTGCAGCTGTCGCAGGGACGCAAGGCGGACGTAGGGCTCCGACTCGGTCTCCATGCTCGCCCTCCCCCCGAGACCTCGCAGCGAATCAAGGGTTGTCTTCGGCGCTTCTCGACAATGGCTCTTAAGGTGCTGTCGCGGCTTCCCCGCCACTGAATCACAGCGCGCTGCCCACTCGGTACACAGGGTCAACAATTCCTGTCCCTTGTGACTCAAGTCACAGGAGAACGTGAACAATTGAGTGGAGTTTCCGCGTTTTCTCTGTGCGTTTACCGAACGCAAACTTTGTGGGTCTGCGCACATCATGCCTCAGTGGTCGTCCTCTGGTCCTAGGACCGGGCTCGGCCGGAGGCCCGATGCGGCCCGCGCGAGGCGGAGACTAGCGTTTCCCGCGTGCTGAAGACGCCTTCCCCCCTCGCCCTCGCCGCTTCCGGGCATGCTGAGGGGGTGAGCAACGACGAGTTCCGGGCCGCGATGTCCCGGCTGGCCGCGGGCGTGGTCCTGGTCACCGCGCAGGAACCGCCGCTCGACCCGGACGACCCGGCCTCGCCGGGTGTGGAGGACGTCGGCATGACCGCGACCGCCTTCATGTCGGTCTCCCTCGACCCGCCGCTGGTCCTGGTCAGCCTGCGCGAGGGCGCCCGCATGGACGACCTGCTCATCGAGCAGCCGCTGTGGGCGGTGTCGGTGCTCGCCGAGAGCCAGCGGCACATCGCGGGCCGCTTCGCCATGAAGGGACGCATCAGCGACCGGCTCCTCTTCGAGGACATCCCCTACGTCCGCGGCGAGGCCACCGGTGCCCCGCTGGTGGGCGGCGCGCTGGCCACCCTGGAGTGCAGGACCGAGCAGCGGGTGGCCGCCGGGGACCACACCCTGGTCGTCGGCCGCGTGCTGACCGCGCAGGTCCCGAGCGCGGAGGGCGGTCCGCTGCTGTACTTCCGCGGCAGGTACCGGCAGTTGGGCTGAGCCGGGCGGCGCCCCGCGGATATCCCGTGGCCCGGTGGTCAACGGCGCGTCTACCGTGCCCGGATGACACTGC
Source organism: Streptomyces sp. NPDC004561 (assembly GCF_053602155.1). Taxonomy (NCBI): domain Bacteria; kingdom Bacillati; phylum Actinomycetota; class Actinomycetes; order Kitasatosporales; family Streptomycetaceae; genus Streptomyces; species Streptomyces sp. NPDC004561. Next base: position 12,129 of record NZ_JBSGDB010000137.1, on the reverse strand, counting down.
GACTGGAAGAAGTAACGCCCCGGAATTTCGAGGCCGCACTCGGTATTCGCATTCGGCCGGACCAGGAACACGCGGTCGAGCCCGTGGCGCATTCCCTCGCCGAGGCGTACGTCCATCCCGCCGGCGTCGCGTGGCCCCGGCTGATCGTCGACGGCGACCGCCCGGTCGGCTTTCTGATGGCCTTCCTCGGCATCGACTGGTACGGCGACGGCGGCGTGCGCCGCTCGGGGCTGTGGCGGCTGAACATCGCCGCGGAAGAACAGGGGCGGGGCCACGGCCGGTTCGCCGTCGAGTCGGTCGCCGCCGAGATCCGCCGCCGCGGCGGCGAGGAGCTCTACGTCACCTGGCATCCGGGCCCGGACGGCCCCGAGGACTTCTACCTCCGCCTGGGCTTCCACAAGAACGGTGAGACGAGCGGCGGCCAGACGGTGGGGGTGCTGGAGCTGTAGCGGCGCCGCGGTCGCGGCACTAGCCCCAGTCCCGGCCCGAGCGGCCGCGCTTGGTCTGCGCGCGCTGCTTCTTCTCCCGCAGCCGGCGTTCGTTGATGCCGCGCGGGATGCGGGTGGGTCTGCGGGGCTTGGGCGGGGGCGCGGTGGCCTCCGCGAGGAGGGCGGCGAGACGTACGGCGGCGGCCTCGCGGTTGCGCCACTGGGAGCGGTGCTCGGAGGCCCGTACGGACAGCACCCCGTCGACGAGCCGGCCGGCCAGCCGCTGCAGTGCCCGCTCCTTCCACACCGGCGGGAGCGCCTCGGTGCTCGCGAGGTCGAAGCGCAGTTCCACCTGCGAGTCGCTGGTGTTGACGTGCTGCCCGCCGGGCCCGGACGACCTGGAGAAACGCCACATCAGCTCGGCCTCGGGGAGCGAGACGGAGCCGCGGACGATGTAGGGACCGGACATGCCTTCCATGTTCCCGGTCGCACCCGGTCCACGTCATCCGGATTTCCGGCTCGGTAAAAAAGGTAAAGGGATACGGAACCGGCGGGACCCCCCTCGACGTTCTTCCCGGTGAAGGTAGCTTCGTCCGCACACATCGCAGATGCAGGGACATCCAGGAAGGACTCCCAACATGGCTGTAAGCCTGTCCAAGGGTGGCAACGTCTCGCTGACCAAGGAGGCTCCGGGCCTGACCGCTGTCACCGTGGGCCTCGGCTGGGACGTCCGCACCACCACCGGCACGGACTTCGACCTCGACGCCTCGGCCATCGCGGTCAACGGGCAGGGCAAGGTCTACTCGGACGCCCACTTCGTCTTCTTCAACAACAAGCAGACCCCGGACAACTCCATCGTCCACACGGGTGACAACACCACCGGCCAGGGCGAGGGCGACGACGAGGCGATCAACGTCAACCTGGCCGCGCTCCCGGCCGACATCGACAAGGTCGTCTTCCCGGTCTCCATCTACGACGCCGAGAACCGCGGCCAGAACTTCGGCCAGGTCCGCAACGCCTACATCCGCATCGTCAACCAGGCCGGCGGCGCCGAGATCGCCCGCTACGACCTGTCGGAGGACGCCGCCACCGAGACGGCCATGGTCTTCGGCGAGCTGTACCGCAACGGCGCGGAGTGGAAGTTCCGCGCGGTGGGCCAGGGTTACGCCTCGGGCCTGGTGGGCATCGCCCAGGACTTCGGCGTGAACGTCTGACATCCGCTCCCCGGCGGGCGAAGGCCCCGGCGCCCGTGCGCGGCCCGGGGCCTTCGCCTCCCGGACGGGAAATGCCGGGAAGGGCGGCCGGTCCGCGGGATAGGTTGCCCCCGTGATCCTCGAGCCACTCTCCCCCGGCCAGGACATCCCGGCCCCGCTGCTGACCGAACTCACCGCGCTCTACGTGTCCAACCGCGAGTTCCACCGGCTCAGCGGCGACTTCCCCGACCCGGACGACGTACGGCCCGAGCAGGTCGCGCGGACGCTGGCCGAGGACCTGGCCGTGCCCGGTGCCGAGGTGCTGGCCGCCCGCACCGAGGAGGGGCGGCTCGTCGGACTCGCGACCACCCTCGCCCACCATCCCGACCCCGCCGACCCGGACCCGTGGATCGGGCTGCTGATGGTGCACGCGGCCGAGCACGGCAAGGGACACGGCCGCACGTTCGCGGAACTCGTCGAGGACCGTTTCCGCGCGCGGGGCCGCCGGGCCGTACGGCTCGCCGTCCTCGAGAACAACCCCAAGGGGCTGGCCTTCTGGACCGCCCTCGGCTACACGGTCCTGGACCACCGCCCCGACCGTGCCCTCGGCCGGCCCTGTGCCGTGCTGCGCAAGGTGCTGCGCACCCCCCGGCGGGCGGCCCGGATCGCCGTCGTGGACCCGGAGGGCGCGGTGTTCCTCTTCCGGTAGGACAACGACGAGGTCGGCATCCACTGGGCCCTGCCCGGCGGCGGCCTGGAGGCCGGCGAGAGCACCCGCGAGGGCGCCGTGCGCGAACTGGCCGAGGAGACCGGCTGGACCGACCTGGAGCCGGGCCCCCCGCTGTGCACCTGGGAACACGACTTCACCCACACGGACATCCCGGTCCGCCGGCACGAGCACGTGTACGTCACCCGTGGCCCGCGCCGGGACCCGGCCGGCCCCCGGCTCGCCGCCGCGCACGCGGCCGACGGCATCCTCACCGGGCGGTGGTGGTCCAGGCGGGAGCTGGCCGAGGAGCCGGAGCCGGTGTGGCCGCCGGATCTCGCCCGGCTGCTGGACGCGTGGGAGGCGAGCACCGGGCGCACCGGTAACGCCGACTCCCCCGCCTGACCGCGCACCGGCCGGCGCGGGGAGGGCGCCTCAGGGGTGCTTCGGCTTGCCGTCCCCGTACAGCCAGTCCTTCCAGATCTCGGTGAAGTCCTGGCCGGGGTTCTGCTTCTCGACGAAGGCGGTGAAGTCGGCGGTGTCCGCGTTGCCGTAGCGGTGGGCGGCCGCCCAGGCGCGGACGAGGGCGAAGAAGGCCTTGTCGCCCACCTTCTGCCGGATCTTGTGCAGGACCATCGCGCCGCGCTCGTAGACCGGGGAGTCGGAGATGTGTGCGGCGCCCGACGGGGTCGCGGGCGGGTAGGCCCAGACGGCGTCGTTGTCGCCGTTGTAGTAGTCCATGAAGGTCTTCTGGGCGCTGTCGCCGCCGTGGTCCTCCTGCCACAGCCACTGCGCGTAGGTGGCGAAGCCCTCGTTGAGCCACATGTCGCGCCAGGACCTGGGGGTGACCGAGTCGCCGTACCACTGGTGGGCGAGTTCGTGCACGAGGGTGCCGGTCTCGGGGGCGCCGGGGATGACGGGCCGGTTCTGGGTCTCCAGGGCGTAGCCGGCGTCTTCCGGGCGGTCGACGATCGCGCCGACGGAGGAGAACGGGTAGGGCCCGAAGGTGTCCTCCTCCCACTTGACGATGTCGGGGAGCTGCGCGAGGACCTTCGCGCTCGCCGCGGCCTGGGTGGGGTCGACGGCGGTCAGCACGGGCAGCCCGCCCGGGCCCTTGCTGCGGGTGATGTCGAAGTGCCCTATGGCGACCGTGGCGACGTAGCTCGCCATCGGCTGGGCGGTGTGCCAGCGGTAGGTGGTGCGGCCGCCGCGGGTGGACTGGCCCGTCAACTCGCCGTTGGAGATGGCCTGGATGCCCTGGGGGACGGTGACGGCGATGTCGTAGGTCGCCTTGTCGGAGGGGTGGTGGTTGCCGGGGAACCAGGCCATGGAGCCGACGGGCTCGCCGAGGCCGAGGGCGCCGTCGGCGGTGGGCAGCCAGCCCTCCGCGGAGCCGTCGGGGTCGGTGACGGTGTGCGGGGTGCCCGAGTAGCGGACGGTCGTGCGGAACGTCTGGCCCTTGCGCAGGTCGTCGTGCGGGCGGACGGTGAGTTCCTGTCCCGCGCGGTTGAAGCGGGCGTCCCGGCCCTCGACGGTGACCGAGTCGACGTGCAGCCCGGACAGGTCCAGATCGAAGGCGGACAGGTCCTTGGTGGCGCGGGCGGTGATGACCGCGGTGGCGGTCAGACGGCGGGTGGCGGGGGTGTAGTCGAGGGTGAGGTCGTAGTGGCCGACGTCGTAGCCGCCGTTGCCCGCCTTCGGGAAGTACGGGTCGCGTACGCCGGAGCCGCCCGGGGTGCCGTGGACCCCGCCCCTGCACGCGGTCCCGGTCAGGGCGAGGGCCAGCACGGCCGCGGCGGCCGGCACAAGGCGCACGGGTCTGGACATGTCAGCGATCTTAGGGGCGGGTGGTGCAGCGGCCGCTGCCCGGGCCGGGATGCCGGGGTCGCCCTGGCGGCGTGACACCATCTGCGGGTGCTCGACATCGGCTACGCCCTCTCCAACCGGTTCCCGGACCCGCCGCAGACCGACTACCGCCGTGCGGACGTCCACGCGCTGCGGCACGACCTGTTCAGCGGGGACGTCTACCTCGCGGACACCAAGACGGACCGGGAACTGTCCACAGCCTGGGGATGGGTGCCGGTGCTGGACTTCGCGTGGGCGCTGTGCGACATCGTGGAGCGGCTGGACCGGGACCCGATGGGCTCCCGCGCCGCCCGGCCGCAGCGGGCGGAGCTGGACTTCACCGAGTCCACCGACCGGATGCTCTTCGAGCGCCGCTTCGGCTGGGTCGACATCACCGCCGACTGGCTGCCCGCCGAGGAGTCCCCGCTGTCCTTCTCGCACGCCGAACTCCGCCGCGAGGCCCGCGACTTCCTGCAGGATCTGATCGCCGACCTGACGGACCTCCACGAGGACCTGGGGGAGAACCCGGCGATCTGGACCCTGCAGGCCCGCTTCCCCCGGGTGGCGTAGGCCCTACTCCACCCGGATCCCCAGGGCCGCCGCCAGCGCCGGGGCCAGGTCCAGCAGCTGGCCCGTGCTGATCACCGCGCCGGACAGCCGGTCCAGCCCACGGGTGATCTCCAGGGGCGCGGCGCCACGCAGGTCCACGTCCGTCAGGGTCGCCCCGCCGAAGTCCGCGCCCTTCACGGCGCAGTCCACGAACTCCACCCGCTCCAGACGGGCGCCCCCGAAGTCCGGCTCGACCAGGACGCAGGACTCGAAGACGACGTCCCGGAGGCGGGCCATGCGCAGATTGAGGTAGTCGATCTTGCCGCCGCGGACGACGACCCGCTCCAGGACGGCGCCGTGCAGCTGGGTGCCGCCGAGGCGCGGGTCGACCAGCTCGACGTCGCGCAGCGTGGCCTCGGCGAGATCGGTGCCGACCCCGCGCAGGCCGGTGAGGACGGTGTCGAGGACGCGGGCGTGGTGCAGCCGGACCTCGTCGGCCGCGCAGCCCGTCAGCGCGCAGTCCATGAACCGGGCGCCGGCCCCGTCCTGCCCGGTCAGGTCCGCGTCCCGGAACTCCAGCCCGTCGTAGTCGCCGTCGGGCTCCAGCTCCCCCGTCCACGGCTCCAGGGGCGGCAGCCGCAGCTCCGGCCGTCGCGCGCCCTTCACCCGGTTCCCGCCCGTGCCCGTCGCTCTCCTCGCCATGGGCCCATGCTGCACCCCGCCACTGACATTCACCCGAGCGGCCGGGAAGGGACCCGGATGCGGTACATCCCGTTTCGTGGTCTTCTGGTCGGATGAGTATCGGCCGAACGGGTGAGTCCGGGGCGGCCCCGGAGGGAACCGATCCGCACCGCTGGTGGGCCCTGGTGGTGATCGCCCTGGCCCAGTTGATGGTGGTGCTGGACGCGACGATCGTGAACATCGCACTCCCCTCCGCCCAGCGCGCCCTGCACATGTCCGACGGCAACCGGCAGTGGGTGATCACCGCCTACACGCTCGCCTTCGGCGGGCTGCTCCTGCTGGGCGGCCGGATCGCCGACCTCGTCGGCCGCAAACGCACCTTCGTCGTCGGGCTGGTCGGCTTCGCCGCCGCCTCCGCGTTCGGCGGCGCCGCCACCAGCTCCGGGATGCTCTTCGGCGCCCGCGCGCTCCAGGGCGCCTTCGCGGCCCTCCTCGCGCCGTCCGCGCTCTCCCTGCTGACCACGACGTTCACCGATCCCCGTGAGCGCGGCAAGGCCTTCGGCGTCTACGGCGCCCTCGCCGGCAGCGGCTCGGCGATCGGGTTCATCGTCGGCGGCGTGCTCACCGAGTACCTCGACTGGCGCTGGTGCCTGTACGTCAACGTGCCCATCGCCGTCCTCGCGGTCTTCGGCGCCCTGGCCCTGCTGCACGACCGCCCGGGGCACGGCGAGGTCCGGCTCGACGTGCCCGGCGCGGTGCTCGGCTGCGGCGGCCTGGTGGCGATCGTCTACGGCTTCAGCGAGGCCGAACCGCGCGGCTGGACCGACCCGCTGGTCCTCGCCCTGTTCGCGTCCGGCGTGCTGCTGCTCGCGGTGTTCGTGTGGTGGCAGCACCGCGCCCCGAGCCCGCTGCTGCCGCTGCACATCGTCCGGGACCGCAACCGGGCGGGCTGCTTCCTGACGATGCTGCTCGCCGTGATCGGCATGTTCGGGCTGTTCCTGTTCATGACCTACTACCTCCAGGTCATCCTCGGCTACTCGCCGGTCAAGGCGGGCCTGGCCTTCCTGCCGCTGACGGCCGCGATCATCGTCGGCTCCACCCAGATCTCCGCGCGCCTGCTGCAGCACGTGCCCCCGCGGATGCTGATGGTCCCCGGCATGGTGCTGGCGGCGGGCGGCCTGCTGCTGCTGACCCGGATGACCGTGCACTCCTCCTACACCGGGGAGATCCTGCCCGCCCTGCTGCTGATGGGTCTCGGCATGGGCCTGACCTTCATGCCGGTGTTCGCCACGGCCACCTCCGGGGTCGCCCCGCGCGACTCCGGCGTCACCTCCGCGACCGTCAACACCTCCCAGCAGGTGGGCGGTTCGATCGGCACGGCCCTGCTCAACACCATCGCCACCACCAGCAGCGCCGCCTACATCACCGCCCATCTGCACAGCCCCGCCCAGAAGGCCGCGGTGGTCCCGGCGGGCGTGGTGCACGGCTACACGGTCGCCATCGGCTGGGCCGCCGGCGTGATGCTCCTGGCCGGCCTGGTCGCGGGCCTCATGGTGACGGCGCGGGCCCCGAAGCACGGGACGCCGGCGCAGGCGCCGGTGGCGGAGTCAGTGGGCTGAGCCCAGCGCGGCCAGCGCCCCGTCGGTGAGCCGGTACACCGTCCACTCGTCCTGCGGACGGGCGCCCAGCGCCTCGTAGAACCCGATGGCGGGCCGGTTCCAGTCGAGCACCGACCACTCCAGCCGCTCGTACCCGCGCGCCACGCAGATCCGCGCCAGCTCGGTCAGCAGCGCCCGGCCGTGGCCGCCGCCGCGCACGCCGGGACGGACGTAGAGGTCCTCCAGGTAGATCCCGTGGACCCCGCGCCAGGTCGAGAAGTTCAGGAACCACAGCGCGAAGCCCACGGCCTCGCCGGTCGCGTCGTCCACGGCCATGTGCGCGAAGACCGCGGGCCGTTCCCCGAACAGCGCCTCCCGCAGCTGCTCCTCGCTCGCCCTCGCCTCCTGCGGCTCCTTCTCGTACTCGGCCAGCTCGCGGACGAGGGCGTGGATGACGGGGACGTCGGCGGGGGTCGCGGTGCGGATCATGCGGGGAGCCTAACCGCCGGGCCCCGGCCGGCCGCCGGCCCGGTGGGGCGTCAGTGCCGTCCGGCCACCCGGTCCGCGACCCTCGCCAGGCGGGAGGACCCGATGCCGGGGTGGAGGCGTTCGCGCTGGTCCGCGGCCCGGTAGGTGGCGTACATGCCCTGGACGCCCAGCCAGCGGAAGGGTTCCGGCTCCCATCTGCGGACCTTGTGGTTCACCCAGGGCAGGTCGGTCAGCTCGGTGCGGCCGCCCTGGCCGGAGTCCTGCTGGACCAGGTCGCGCAGGGTGCGGGCGGCGAGGTTGGTGGTGGCGACGCCGGAGCCGACGTAGCCGCCGGCCCAGCCGAGGCCGGTGGAGCGGTCGAGGGTGACGGTGGCGCACCAGTCCCGGGGGACGCCGAGGACGCCGGACCAGGCGTGGGCGATCCGGACCCCGGCGAGGGCCGGGAAGAAGCGGGTGAGGATCTCGCGCAGGGCCTCGACGGTCGCCGCCTGGGTGCGGCCGTCGTTGTCCGTGCGGGAGCCGAAGCGGTACGGCACCCCGCGTCCGCCGAGCGCGATCCGGCCGTCGGCGGTGCGCTGCGCGTACATGTAGGCGTGGGCCATGTCGCCGAGGGTCTCCCGGCCGTCCCAGCCGATCGCCGCCCACTGCTCCCCGGTGAGCGGCTCGGTGGCGACCATCGAGGAGTTCATCGGCAGCCAGGTCCGCCGCTGGCCCCGGAGGGAGGCGGTGAAGCCCTCGGTGCAGCGCAGGACGTAGGGGGCGCGGACGGTGCCGTAGGGGGTGACGGCGTGCTTGGGCCGGATCTCCGTCACGGGGGTCGACTCGTGGATCGTGACCCCGAGGGCCTCGACGGCCGCCGCGAGGCCCTTGACCAGCTTCACCGGGTGCAGCCGGGCCCCGTGCGGGGTCCAGGTGGAGCCGACGGCGTCCGCGATCCGGATCCGCTCGGCCGTCTCCCGGGCGCCGTACAGTTCGCGGTCCTTCTCGCCGTACGACAGCTCGTGCTCGTGGAAGGCCTTCAGCCGGGCCAGCTGGGCGGGCGTGGTGGCCACTTCGAGGACGCCGCCGTGGTGGACGTCGGCGTCGATGCCCTCCGCCCCGGCGACCGCGATCACCTCGGCCACGGTGTCGTTCATCGCCTTCTGCAGCCGTACGGCGGCCTCGTGGCCGTGCAGCCTCGCGTACCGGTCGCGGCCCGCGACGCCGTTGTACAGCCAGCCGCCGTTGCGGCCGGAGGCACCGTACCCGCAGAACTTCTGCTCCAGGACGGTGATGCGCAGGAAGGGGGCGGCCTTCTTCAGGTAGTACGCCGTCCACAGTCCCGTGTAGCCGCCGCCGACGATCACCACGTCGGCGGTGGCGTCCCCGGGCAGCGGTTCCCGCACCGCCGGAAGGCCGTCGTCCGCGTACCAGAAGGAGATGCCACCGTTCACGACACTGCTCGCCGAGCTGCTCATGGCCGGGACGTTAACCCCTGAGACCGGCCAGTGTCTCCTTCGGATTCCATGCTTTTCCGCGGCCTCTGGTCAGCGGATAGCAGGCCAGTCCGATCAGTACGGAGAGAAAGTGCCCGATGTCGGTGAAGGTCGGCGTCTCGGCCAGCGGGAGGCCGAAGACGAGCAGGACCACGGCGAGATAGACGTAGCGCCAGGGCGTCGCGATCCGGTAGGTGAGCACTCCGATGACCCCGGCCAGCGCGTAACTTACCCCGATGTCGAGGGTGTTGACCGCCGAGTGCGGGGCCATGCCGTCGCGGACCGCCCTCAGCAGCAGGCCCTCGCTGATGAGGGTCGCCAGCACGTGCGCGGCCACGCACACCACGAGCCAGCGGACGGTGCCCAGCCAGCGTTCGGCGGAGGCGTGGAAGACCGTGTACAGGAAGGCGTACGGCAGCCAGCGCCCGCTGTCGATCCACATCGCGCTGGTGATGAGCACCCGCACCGGGTCGCGGGTCAGCTCGTGGATGTTGGTCGACCTGCGGCGCAGGAAGTGCTGCTCGAACCCGGGCGACATGCGGTGCAGGGCGACGGTCGTGAGGAACAGGATCGCGAGCCAGACGTAGGTGCCCGGGGCGCTGCGGACATAGGCCGCGACCGCCCCGAGTACACGCCGAAAGCGGATGACCCGGTTCACATCCGCCAGTATGGTCGGCCGGTTGATCGGGATGCCTGGTGAGCCGGCCGCTTCTCAGGAGAAATTCAAAGGCGCGGCGGGGCGGGCGTCCACCGGGGAACTCCTCCGACTGCGGGAGCCGCACCGACGGGCCGGGGACGCGCGGGTGTTCACGCCGTTGCCGCCGGCCGGGCGTCGCGCGCCGCCTGACACGCCGCCTAATGGCCTATCCGGACGAGTAGCAATTAATAGGACATATCGTACGGGATATGAAGAGATGTCACATCGCTTACGCCGCGTGCGCCGCCACCCTTGTCGGCACGGTACTGGGCGCCTCCCCCGCGGCGGCCGCCCACCGGACCTACCTGGTCCACCAGGGCGAGTCGATCCAGAAGGCGGTGAACCGCGCACAGCCCGGCGACACCGTCCTCGTGCTCGCGGGCACCTACAAGGAGAGCGTCACGATCAGGACGCCCTGGGTCACCCTGCGCGGCGTGGGCGGCAGGACCGTGATTCAGCCCTCCCCGAAGAAGTCGACCAAGAAACCGGCGAAGAAGGGCGCCAAGAAGGGCGCCAAGAAGGCCTCCGTCAGCTGCGCCGAGGGCGGCAACGGCATCTGCGTGCTGGGCACCAAGACCAGGAACGTCCAGGGCGTCACCGTCGCCGACCTGAAGGTGACCGGCTTCAGCCGCACCGGCGTGTTCGGCATGGCGACGGACACCATGACCGTACGCGGTGTCCAGGCCGTGAAGAACGGCGTGTGGGGCATCGCCCAGGAGCGGTCCGTGCGCGCGCGCATCATGGCCAACTACGCCTCGGGCAACGGCGACGCGGGCGTCTTCCTCGCCAACACCATCAAGGAGGAGGCGGGCGCCACCGACACCAAGCACACCCTGATCGAGCGCAACCGGCTGGTGAACAACCGGATCGGCGTCACCGTACGGCGGCTGCGCGACCTCACCGTCGCGGAGAACTACATCACCGGCAACTGCGCCGGCGTGTTCGTCGTCGGCGACGAGAACAAGCCCAAGGCCGGCGACATCGAAGTGGCCGCCAACGACGTCAGCAGGAACAACAGGTCCTGCCCGAAGACGCCGCGACTGCCCGCGCTCCAGGGCTCCGGCATCGTCCTGACCGGCGCCGAGAAGACCTTGGTGCACGGCAACCGGGTCACCGGCAACACGGGCAGGTCCCCGCTGTCCGGCGGCATCGTGCTCTTCAAGAGCTTCGTGGGCGTCACCAGTGACCGCAACCGGGTCAGCGACAACATGCTGTCCGGCAACTCCCCCGCGGACCTCGTCAACACCGAGACCCGCGGCAAGGGCAACACCTTCCTGCACAACGCCTGCCGGGCCTCCAAGCCCGCGGGTCTGTGCTGACCGCCAGACCGCTGCCCCTGCTGGACAGACGCAGGCCGACGAAGGAGAGAAGGCGGCAGATGACCACCGCTGAGACAGCCCCGCCCCCGCCGATGCGACTGCGCGAGCTCGTGTTCGGAGCGGCCCTGGCCGCCGCCGTACGGGCCGCCGCCCGGCTGGGCGTCCCCGACGCCCTCGGGGACACACCGATGACCGCCGAGGACCTCGCGGCCGCGGTGAAGACCGAACCCAAGCCGCTGCGCCGGATGCTGCGGGCCCTGACCTGCTACGGCGTCTTCACCGAGCAGCCGGACGGCGCCTTCGCGCACACCGACATGTCCCGGCTGCTGCGCGAGGACGACCCGAACAGCCTCCGCGCCATCGCGCTGTGGTGCACCGAACCGTGGACCTGGGCCGCCTGGCCCAGGCTCGACGAGGCGGTGCGCACCGGGAAGAACGTCGTGGAGGGCCTCTACGGCAAGGAGTTCTTCACCTACCTCAACGAGGACGCCCCCGAGTCGGCGGACGTCTTCAACCGGGCGATGACCCGCTCCAGCGAGCAGTCGGCGCGGGAGGTCGCGGCCCTGCTGGACCTGTCCGGGGCCAAGTCCGTCGCGGACATCGGCGGCGGCCAGGGACATGTGGTGGCCTGCCTGCTGGACAAGTACCCGGCCATGCACGGCAGTCTGCTGGACCTGCCCCGCGTGGTGGAGAACGCGCTGCCGCGGCTGCGCGCGGGCGGCGACCTCGCGGACCGCTCGCGGATCGTGCCCGGCGACGTCCGGGAGGCCGTCCCGGTCCAGGCGGACGTCTACGTCATCAAGAACATCCTGGAGTGGGACGACGAGAGCACGGCGCGCACGCTGCGCAACGTCGTCGAGGCGGGCGGCCCCGGCACCCGCGTCGTGGTCATCGAGAACCTCGTCGACGACACCCCCTCGATGCGGTTCAGCACCGCCATGGACCTGCTGCTGCTCCTCAACGTCGGCGGGGCCAAGCACACCACCGAGAGCATGGTGGGCCGGCTCGGCTCGGCCGGCCTGACCGTGGACGGCATCCAGCCGGTCAACCCCTATCTGCACGCGTTCGACTGCCACGTGCCCGGGTGACCGGGCACCCGCCCGGCGCATCGGTGCCGGTGCGCGCGGAAGCCGGCCGCGTCCATCGCGT
>NZ_JBSGDB010000136.1:0-19963 GCF_053602155.1 Streptomyces sp. NPDC004561 | reverse complement strand
GAACAGGTACAACGCGCTGCCCAGTAGCAGCTCCAGCTTGCCGTGGTCCGGCCACACCACGAACGTCACCACCGCGATCATCACGCGCGGGCCGCGCCCGCGTCGTGGTGGGCCTCCCGGTACAGGTCCACGACCGAGGCCAGCGTGGCGCGCGCCTTGTCCAGTTCGCCCAGCTGCCGGGCCGCGATCCCGGTGCGCCACTGCACCGAGCGCACCAGCAGCCCCTCGTCCACGGCCTGCGTCAGCTCACTGATCTCGCCGAGCCGGTACAGGTCGCCGCGCAGCAGGCAGTAGTCGCACAGGGCGCCCAGCAGGTTCAGCACGGCCGCCTGGTTGACTCCCTCCGCCTGGCGCAGGGCCGCCGTGATGAAGCTGGACTCGTCGTCCAGCCAGCGCAGCGCCTCGTCCAGCGAGGTGAAGCCGTGCGGTCCGAAGCGGTCCGAGCGGGTCGACATGTTGCCGTCGACCAGGCGCAGCACCGAGTCGGCCAGCTCCGCGTAGTTCACGATCAGCCGCTCCTGGGCCGCCGTGCGCTCGGCCGGGTCCTCCTCGTCCAGCAGCCGGGCCTGGGCGAAGGCGCGCACCAGGTCGTGCAGCCGGTAGCGGCTGCCGCGCACATGGTCGATCAGACCCGCCCCGGCGAGTGCCGCCAGATGGCGCCCGGCCTCGGTCTCGTCCGTCGCGAGCAGCGCGGCGGCGGCCGCGGCGCCGAGCGAGGCCCGGCCCGCGAGGGCGAGCCTGCGCAGCAGCCTGCGGGCGGGCTCGGGCTGGTCGGTGTAGCGCAGCCACAGCGCGCGCTCCACCGGCTCCACCGGCCCGTACGCGCCGAGGTCCGAGGCCAGCTGCCGGGGCGAGCGCGGGCCGAGCGAGGAGCCGGCGACCCGCAGCGCCAGCGGCAGCCCGCCGCACAGCTCGCGGATCCGGTCGGCGGACTCGGCGTCGTACGGCCCCGCCTCCTCCTTGGCCGCCGCGGACAGCAGCTCCTCGGCGCCCGCCGCGTCCAGCGGCTCCACCGGCAGGTGGTGCACCCAGGCCGGGAGGTCCGCGGGCAGGTCGAGGGCGGTCCGGGTGGTGACCAGGACCAGGCTGTCGGAGCGCTCCGGCACCAGCGCGCGCACCTGCTCGGGGTCCGAGGCGTCGTCCAGCACGATCGTCACCGGCAGCCCGGTCAGATGCCGGTGGTACAGCTCGCCGAGCCGCTTGACCTGCTGGTCGGGCAGTGAGCGCTCCCGGAACAGCAGCTGCTCGCGGGGTGCGCCCAGCCGGTTGAGCAGGTGCAGCAGGGCGTCCCGCGTGGACAGCGGCGCCTCCTCCCGGCTGCCGCCGCGCAGGTCGACGACCACCGCGCCGCGGAAGTGGTCCCGCAGGTCGTGGGCCGCGCGCACCGCGAGCGCGGTCCGGCCGGAGCCGGGCGCGCCGTGCAGCACGACCACCGTCGGCCGGGTCTCGGTGGTCGCCCGGGCCGACTGCGTCCACTGCCTGATCCGCGCCAGCTCCGCCCGCCGCCCCGCGAACGGGCCGTCCGGTTCGGGCAGTTGGCCGAACGACTGCTCCAGCACCGTGCGCCGTCGGGCGGCGGCGCTCTTGTCCGCGCCGCGCAGTGCCGGGCCGCCCGGCTTCTTCGGGCCCGTGGAGGCGCTGAGCACCCGCTGCTGGTCGAGGAAGGGGCGGATGCCCCGCACCTCCAGTGCGGTCAGCCACTGCAGGCGCAGCTGCTCCGGGCCGCCGGGCTGGCCGGCCGCGCCCGCCCGGTGATGGGCGGCGGGCAGATGCGCGCCGGCCACCTTGACCACCGTGGCCGCGGCGCCCACCACGCCCGTGACCACGCCGGCGCCGACGGCGGTGCCGGTGCCGGTGCCGAGGGACAGGTCGGCCACGGCGGCGGCGACCGCGGCAACGGCGGCCACCAGCAAGGCGGTTCCGGCGCCCTCGCCCGCGAAGCGCTGCCCGAAGGTCAGCCGGCCGGCCTCGGCCTCGTCCAGGGCGCGGGTGTAGGCCTCGTACTCCTCGCCGGCCGTGCCGGCCATCGCGTCCAGCCCGCCGCGCGCCCGCGACAGCAGCGGCTGACCGTCGATCCGGCCGCCCGAGCGCCGTACCTCCTCCTCCACGGCCCGCACCAGCAGCCGATCGGCCTCCGCCCGATGGTTGTCCCGCATGTCCCGTCCCCCTCCCGTGGCAACACCTCTGCCTACGAGTGTCCTTCGGACGGGGCGGCAGCGGGAGGGGTGGCCGCCGGTGGGGAGTTGGGGAGGTGCGGCGATGCCCTTGTGAGCGCGTGGCGTGCGACCGGGGATTCAGCGGTTGCGCGCCGGCGCGCGGCCCTCGGCCGGGGCCGGGTTCACGTCCGTCGTCTCAGGGGTCGTGCGTCGGTGCGTGGTTGTTGGCGGGGGCCGGGTTCACGTCCGTTGTCTTAGGGGTCGTGCGTCGGTGTGCGGCTGTTGGCGGGGGGAACCGGTTCACGTACGCCGTCTCAGCGGCCGTCCGTCGGTGTGCGGCCGTTGGCCAGGGCCAGGTACGCGCACGCCACCGCCAGCGCGCCCTCCGCCGCCGCGCACGCGAGGGCCATGATCAGGGCGCTGCCCGCCGGGGCCGTCGTTATGTCGAACCAGGCGTCCAGCACCGCCACGGAGGCCGTGGCGGAGGCGGTGAGCCGGGCTCGACCGTCGCCCCGCAGGCCGAGCGCGGCCGTCGCCGCACAGCCCGTGGCCATGAGGACGTCGAGGCCGACCCAGGCCAGCGGCCAGTTGCCCACCGTGGTGCTGCCCGGCAGCGTCACTGCCAGCACCACCATCCACGGCACCAGCAGCACCGCCGCCGCCCCCAGCAGCACCAGCAGCCACCTCGTGCTCATCCCCGGCCCCTTCCGTCGCTCCGTGCCTCCACGCTAGACCACAGAGAAAATTCTGCAAAGAAAACTCGGCAGACATCAGGGACGGCTCAGGGTTCTCAGGGTTACGGTGGCCGCATGACCGACGGCACGCCGGAGACGACCAGCCTCGAGCGCACCGCGCTCTACAAGTCGCTCGGCAACCCCCTGCGCCGCCGGATCCTCGACTACCTCGGCCGGCACGGCGAGGCGAACTCCACCGTCCTCGCCCGCGAACTCGGCGAGAGCTCCGGCACCACCAGCTACCACCTGCGCAAACTCGCCGAGCAGCGGCTCATCGAGGAGATCCCCGAGAAGTCCGGCGGCCGCGAGCGCTGGTGGCGGGCGCTGCCCTTCAGCCACACCACGCCCGACCCGGCCTCCATGCTCCCCGAGGAGCACGCGGCCGCCGAGCACCTCGCGCTGCTGAAGATCGAGGTGGACACGAGGCTCTTCCGCCGGGCCCACGAGGAGTACCGCGGACCCGGGGGGTGGGCCCAGGTGCGGCGCGACGGCGCCTGGATGACCAGGGAGGACCTGCACGCCTTCGTCCGCGGCTATCAGGAACTCCTCGACCGCTACGGCCGCACCCGCGAGGAGGCGCCCGAAGGGGCGCGCCACGTGAACCTGCGCTTCTACGCGGCGCCCGAGCCCGTGGGAGAGTGGAACGGTGAACCGACTGGCCCATGAGACGTCCCCGTACCTGCTCCAGCACGCCGACAACCCCGTCCACTGGTGGCCCTGGTCCGCCGAGGCGTTCGACGAGGCCCGCAGGGCCGGCAAACCCGTGCTGCTGAGCGTCGGTTACTCGAGCTGTCACTGGTGTCATGTCATGGCCCACGAGTCCTTCGAGGACCAGGCCACCGCCGACTACCTCAACGAACACTTCGTCAGCGTCAAGGTCGACCGCGAGGAACGCCCCGACGTCGACGCCGTCTACATGGAGGCCGTGCAGGCCGCCACCGGCCAGGGCGGCTGGCCGATGACCGTGTTCCTCACCGCGGACGCCGAGCCCTTCTACTTCGGCACCTACTTCCCGCCCGCCCCCCGGCACGGCATGCCCTCCTTCCGGCAGGTGCTGGAGGGCGTCCAGCAGGCCTGGAGCACCCGCCGCGACGAGGTCGCCGACGTCGCCGGGAAGATCGTGCGCGACCTCGCCCAGCGGGAGATCAGCCACCAGGGCGCCCGGCCGCCCGGCGAGCAGGAACTCGCGCAGGCCCTGCTCGGACTGACCCGCGAGTACGACCCGCAGCGTGGCGGCTTCGGCGGCGCGCCCAAGTTCCCGCCGTCCATGGTGCTGGAGTTCCTGCTGCGCCACCACGCGCGGACCGGCTCCGAGGGCGCCCTGCAGATGGCCCGGGACACCTGCGAGCGCATGGCCCGCGGCGGCATCTACGACCAGCTCGGCGGCGGCTTCGCCCGCTACTCCGTGGACCGCGACTGGATCGTGCCGCACTTCGAGAAGATGCTCTACGACAACGCCCTGCTGTGCCGGGTGTACGCGCACCTGTGGCGGGCCACCGGATCCGACCTCGCCCGGCGGGTCGCGCTGGAGACCGCCGACTTCATGGTCCGCGAACTGCGCACGGGCGAGGGCGGGTTCGCCTCGGCGCTCGACGCCGACAGCGACGACGGCAGCGGCCGGCACGTCGAGGGCGCGTACTACGTCTGGACGCCCGAGCAGCTGCGCGCGGCCCTCGGCGACGACGCCGAACTCGCCGTCCAGTACTTCGGGGTGACGGAGGAGGGCACGTTCGAGCACGGGCAGTCCGTCCTCCAGCTCCCGCAGAGCGAGGGCGTCTTCGACGCCGAGCGGATCGAGTCCGTCCGGAGCCGGCTCCTCGCCACCCGCGCGCGGCGGCCCGCGCCCGGCAGGGACGACAAGGTCGTCGCCGCGTGGAACGGCCTCGCCGTCGCCGCGCTCGCCGAGACCGGCGCCTACTTCGGCCGGCCCGACCTGGTCGAGGCCGCCCTCGGCGCCGCCGACCTGCTGGTGCGCGTGCACCTGGACGAGCACGCCCGCCTCGCCCGGACCAGCAAGGACGGCCGCGCCGGCGCCAACGCGGGCGTGCTGGAGGACTACGCCGACGTCGCCGAGGGCTTCCTGGCGCTCGCCTCCGTGACCGGGGAGGGCGTCTGGCTGGACTTCGCCGGACTGCTCCTCGACCATGTGCTCGCCCGCTTCGCCGACCCCGCCACCGGCGCGCTGTACGACACCGCCTCCGACGCCGAGCGGCTCATCCGGCGCCCCCAGGACCCCACCGACAACGCCACCCCGTCCGGCTGGACCGCGGCGGCGGGCGCCCTGCTCGGCTATGCCGCGCACACCGGTTCCGAGCCCCATCGGAGCGCCGCCGAGCGGGCGCTGGGGGTCGTGAAGACCCTCGGGCCGCGCGTGCCCCGGTTCATCGGCTGGGGGCTGGCCGCCGCCGAGGCGCTGCTCGACGGGCCGAGGGAGGTGGCGGTGGTCGGTCCTTCCCTCACCGACGAGGGCACGACCGCACTGCACCGCACGGCGCTTCTGGGCACCGCTCCGGGTGCCGTCGTAGCCGTGGGCACTCCGGAGAGTGACGAGTTCCCGCTGCTCGCCGACCGGCCGCTCGTGTCCGGTGAACCGGCGGCGTACGTCTGCCGTAACTTCACTTGTGATGCACCGACGACCGATCCGGATCGACTTCGTTCGGCGTTGAACGGGCGCTGAGCAGCTCTGATCCGGGAGAGCGGAACATGCGAACTGTCCAAATGTGAGCAGCTGTTCGGATAGATCCCGCTACCCACACCACCGTTCCGAAACAAGCTATTTATCGGAAGAGCTCCCGCGCTTCACAGATCCCCCCTAGTCTCTCCACAGCGGGTGGCGTCAGTGACTCAACGTCGCCTGCACCGGGGGTAATTGGGGATCTGGGGGGATCTTTTTGCTGACGTCTGTCTTCATCGCTGCCGTCTCGCTGGCCCTGTTCTGGATGGCGGCCTTCACCCTGTGGTGGCAGATGCACGCGTGGCGCACGCCCGAAGTGCTGGCCTCCACCCGGTTCGGCAGACCGGACGGCGCCGAACACCTGTCCTTCTCACTGCTGTTGCCGGCCCGGCACGAGCAGGCCGTGCTCGACCACACCATCCAGCGGCTGCTGGAGTCCACACACGCCGACTTCGAGATCATCGTGATCGTCGGACACGACGACCCCGAGACCACGGCCGTGGCCGAACAGGCCGCCGAACGCGACGCGCGCGTCCGTGTCGTCGTCGACACCCACGAGAAGAAGAACAAGCCGAAGGCCATGAACACGGCGCTCCCGCACTGCCGCGGGGATGTCGTCGGGGTCTTCGACGCCGAGGACCAGGTCCATCCGGAGCTGCTCGCCCACGTCGACCACGCGTTCCGCACGACCGGCGCGGACGTCGTCCAGGGCGGGGTCCAGCTCATCAACTTCCACTCCAGCTGGTACAGCCTGCGCAACTGCCTGGAGTACTTCTTCTGGTTCCGCTCCCGGCTGCACCTGCACGCGCAGAAGGGCTTCATCCCGCTCGGCGGGAACACCGTGTTCGTACGGACGGACGTCCTCAGGGAAGCGGACGGCTGGGACCCCGACTGCCTCGCCGAGGACTGCGACCTCGGCGTGCGCCTGTCGAGCGTCGGCAGGAAGGTCGTCGTCGCCTACGACTCCGACATGGTCACCCGGGAGGAGACCCCCGGCTCGCTGATGTCGCTGCTGAAGCAGCGCACCCGCTGGAACCAGGGCTTCCTCCAGGTGTACCGGAAGAAGGACTGGAAGCAGCTGCCGGCCCTGAGGCAGCGGCTGCTCGCCCGGTACACGCTGATGACGCCGTTCCTGCAGGCCTTCTCCGGTGTGATCATCCCGCTGAACGCGGGCGTGGCGCTCTTCCTCGACGTGCCCGTCGGGATCGCCTTCCTCACCTTCCTCCCGCTGGTCACCGCGGCCGTCACCTTCGTCTTCGAGGTGGTCGGACTGCACGACTTCGGCACGCAGTACGGCCTCAGGGTCCGCTTCGTCCACTACGTGAAGCTCATCGTGGGCGGCCCCTTCTACCAGGTCCTCCTCGCCGGTGCCGCCATCCGCGCCGTATGGCGCGAGCAACGCGGCCGGAACGACTGGGAGTTGACCACGCACGTCGGCGCGCACCTCACCGCGGCCGAGCCGATCCGAGAGGACGTCCCCGCGTGACCTCCACCCTTCCCGCGGTGACCGCCCATCAGGTCCCCGCGCAGCGCCGGCCTGCGCCCGAAGCGCCGCCGAACGGCCGAACCAGCCCGCCCGCGAGGCTCCGCTCCTCCCGTCCCGACCTGCTGCTCTGCGGTGTCCTGCTCGCGGTGATCCTCGTCGTCCAGGGCTGGAACATCGCCGACTACCCGACCCTCAGCGACGACGAGGGCACCTACCTCGCCCAGGCCTGGGCCGTCCAGCAGGGCCGGGGCCTCGCCCACTACACCTACTGGTACGACCACCCGCCGTTCGGCTGGATCCAGATCGCCCTGCTCGGCTGGATCCCCTCGGCGGTCAGCCCCGGCTCGATGACCGTCGCCACCATGCGGTTCGCCATGCTGGGGGTCGGCGGCGTCAGCGCGGTCCTCGTCTACGTCCTCGGGCGCCGGCTCTCGCTGCCCCGCTGGGCCGCCGGGCTCGGCATGGCCCTCTTCGGCCTCTCGCCGCTCGCGGTCGTGCTCAGCCGTGAGATCTTCCTCGACAACATCGCCGTGATGTGGCTGCTGCTGGCGTTCTGCCTGGCCGCCTCGCCCAGCCGCCATCTGTGGCACCACTTCGGCGCGGGCCTCGCCGCCGCCGCGGCCGTGCTCACCAAGGAGACGATGCTCGTCGTCCTGCCCGCCCTGTTCGTCACCATGTGGCGGCACAGCCACCGCGACACCCGCAAGTTCGCCCTCACCGGAGCCGTCACCGCGTGCGTGCTGATCGGCCTCTCCTACCCGCTGTTCGCCCTGCTCAAGGGAGAGCTGTTCCCGGGCGCCGGGCACGTCTCCCTGTGGGACGGCATCACCTACCAGATGTCCCGGCCGGGCTCCGGCTTCATCCTCGCCCCCGGATCCGGCTCGTACGGCGTCCTGCACTCCTGGCTGTACTACGACCGGGTGCTGCCCGTCGGGGGCCTCGCCGGAGCCCTGCTGCTGATCGTCACCTGGCGCTGGTCGGTCACCGCCCGCGCGCTCGCCGGGCCGGCGCTCACGGTGGCGGTGCTGGCCGTGGTGGCCCTGCGCCCCAACGGCTATCTGCCCGCCATGTACGTCATCGGCGCGCTGCCCTTCCTCGCCCTGGTGCTGGCCGGCGGAGCCGCCTCCGTCGCCCACGCGGTCCTGCGCAGGTGGCGTACGGAGGGTGAGAAACGGTTCGTCACCGGCGGCCGGTACGCGCTCGCCGCCGTCCTCGCCCTCGCCGCCGGCGCCTACGTCGTGCCGCACTGGTACGACGGCGACCGCACCGCCGTCACCGCCGACGCCAACAGGCCCTACCGGCAGGCCTCGCACTGGCTGAGCACCAGGGTGGCGGACCCGGAGGACACCCGGGTCCTCGTGGACGACGCCCTCTGGCTGGACCTCGTCCACGCCGGGTACCGGCCGGGACTCGGCGCGATCTGGTTCTACAAGGCCGACCTCGACCCCGCCGTCACCAGAACGATGCCGCACGGCTGGCGGGACATCGACTACGTCGTCGCCTCGCCGACCGTCCGCCGCGACGCCAAGGACCTGCCCAACGTCAGGGCGGCCATCCAGCACTCCGACCCGGTCGCCACCTTCGGCACCGGACCCGACCGCATCGAGATCCGGCAGGTCCGGGCGGCAGCCACGGGAGGCACGCGATGAGCGGCCACGAGTCCACCGCCCCCGTCCCCGGGCTCGACGCCGTCGAGGTGCCGGAGCCCGGCGCCGTGACCATCGTCGTACCGACCTTCAACGAGTCCGCCAACATCCGGCAGCTGCTGCACCGGATCACCGAGTCGGTGCCCGCCCGGCTGCCCTGCGAGGTCGTCTTCGTGGACGACTCCACCGACGACACCCCCGAGGTGATCCGCGAGGCCGCCCAGGACTGCCCCTTCCCGGTCGCCGTCCTGCACCGCGAGGAGCCGGCCGGCGGGCTCGGCGGGGCGGTCGTCGAGGGACTCAGGGCGGCGACCTCGGAGTGGATCGTCGTCATGGACGGCGACTGCCAGCATCCGCCGTCTCTGGTACCGGAGTTGGTCGCCACCGGCGAGCGCGTGAACGCCGGGCTCGTCGTCGCCTCCCGGTACGTCGAGGGCGGCAGCCGGGCCGGGCTCGCCGGCGGCTACCGGGTGGCCGTCTCACGCGGCGCGACCTGGCTCGCCAAGGCGCTCTTCCCGCGCCGGCTGCACGGCATCAGCGACCCGATGAGCGGCTTCTTCGCCATCCGCCGCAGCGCGGTCACGGCCGACGTGCTCAAGCCGCTCGGCTACAAGATCCTGCTCGAACTGGCCGTGCGCAGCCGCCCCCGCCAGGTCGCCGAAGTGCCGTTCGTCTTCCAGGACCGGTTCGCCGGCGAGTCCAAGTCCACCGCCAGGGAGGGCTTGCGCTTCCTGCGCCACCTGGCCGGGCTGCGCACCGCCTCCCCGGTGGCCCGCATGGTCGGCTTCGGCCTGATCGGCGCGAGCGGCTTCGTGCCGAACCTCGTCGGGCTGTGGGCGCTGACCGTCCTCGGCCTGCACTACGTGCCCGCCGAGATCCTCGCCAACCAGCTGGGCGTCGCCTGGAACTTCGTGCTGATCGAGCAGCTCCTGTTCCGCGACCGGCGCGCGCACCGCCGCTGGTGGGACCGGCTCGGCCGGTTCGCGCTGCTCGCCAACGCCGACCTCGTGCTGCGCATCCCGCTGATCGCGCTGCTCGTGGGCCGGTTCGGGATGGGCGCCCTGTCCGCCACCGCCCTCGCCCTGGTACTGACGTTCGTCCTGCGCTTCGCGGGGACCGAAGCGCTGGTCTATCTCCCGCGCCGCCGTCGCGGGTCTCGTACGACCGCAAGGAGAGCCGTGTGAGCAGATACCGCAGACGCACCGCGCTGGTCGGGGTGGGGGCCCTGACCGCCGGTCTCCTTCTCACCTCGCCGCAGAGCGCCGAGGCCGCCAACCTGGTCAAGAACCCCGGCTTCGAGACCGCCGGGACGGACGGCATGCCGTACTGCTGGGAGAAGTCGGGGTGGGGCGACAACGACTTCACCTTCGAGACGACCCCGGACGCGCACTCCGGTGGCGCGGCGATGAAGGTGACGCTGACCCGCCGGGCCGGCGGCGACCGCAAGGCGCTGATCACCGAGTCGACCGACTGCGCACCGGTGGTGGCCGCGGGCAAGCAGTACGACCTGGGGCTCTGGTACAAGACCACCACCCCGGACGCCAACATCACGCTCTTCCGGCACGACACCACCGCGGGCTGGCAGTACTGGACCGACCTCAAGACCCTCGACATGGCGTCGGCGTGGACGCAGGCCAGCGTCCGCACCCCCGAGGTCCCGGCCGGCACCGACCGCATCACCTGGGGTGTCTCCGTGTACGGCACCGGCTCGGCGACCACCGACGACTACACCATGGAGCAGGTCCCCGACCCGCTGCCGCCCGCGCAGTGCACCGGCACGGGCGACCAGTGCGCCAACGGCAGCTGGTCCGTGCTGCCCACGCAGAACCCGGTCCGCTCCATGCACTCGGTCGTGCTCAACAACGGCAAGGTGCTGCTGATCGCCGGCTCCGGCAACAGCGAGGAGAACTTCAACGCGGGCTCGTTCACCTCCGCGGTGTACGACCCGGAGAAGGGCACCTACAAGGTCATCCCGACGCCGAAGGACATGTTCTGCGCGGGCCATGTGCAGCTGCAGGACGGACGGGTGCTGGTCCTGAGCGGCAACAAGGCGTACCCGGTCGCGGGCGGCCACGGCTACGAGGGCTTCAGGGACTCGTACATCTTCGACCCGGCGACCGAGACCTACAGCAGGACCAACGACCTGAACGACGGCCACTGGTACCCCTCGGCGACCGAGCTGGGCAACGGTGACGTCGTCAGCTTCGGCGGGCTCCGCGAGGACTCCACCGGCTCGGTGACCGCGGACAGGTTCTCGTCCGCGCAGAACCAGTGGCTGCCGATGTCGCAGGTCCACCAGACCTGGTCGTACTGGGGCCTGTACCCGGCGATGATCCTGATGCAGGACGGCCGCCTCTTCTACACGGGCAGCCATGTCTTCGGCAACAACATCCCCGGCACGGGCTCGGCGGTCTACGACTACGACGGCAACACCGTCACCCAGATCCCCGGCCTGCAGAACAAGGACGAGCGCGACCAGTCCGCGAGCGTGCTGCTGCCCCCGGCCCAGGACCAGCGGGTCCTCACCATCGGCGGCGGCAACATCGACTCCAACCCGGACGCGAACCGCCTCACCGACCTGATCGACCTCAAGCAGGCCAACCCCTCCTACGTGGCCGGCCCGCCGCTGCCGCAGGGCACCGTCGACCTCGGGAGCGGGCCCCAGCCGGAGACCGGCAACCAGGGCAAGATGTACGTCTCCGCGGTCCTGCTGCCCGACGGCAAGGTGCTGGAGACCGGCGGCGCCCTGCACAACCGGGCCAACCCGGTGTACGAGTCGTCGATCTACGACCCGGGCACCAACTCCTTCGACCCGGTGGCCGCGGACCCCGAGTCCCGGGGCTACCACTCCTCGGCGTTCCTGCTGCCCGACGGCCGGGTGATGGCCACCGGCGACAACCCGGGCAACGGCACCTGGAACCACAACGTGTCGATCTACACCCCGCCCTACCTCTACAAGGGCACCCGGCCGACGATCACCTCGGTGATCAACCAGGAGTGGAAGTACGGCGACACCCAGCGGATCACGGTCGACCGCCCGATCGCCAAGGCGGAACTCATCCGCCCGGCCGCGGTCACCCACTCCTCCGACCCCAACCAGCGCTTCGTCGACCTGCCGCTCTCCGTGGACGGCAACAACGTCGACCTCAACGTGACCAACAACCCCGACCTGGCCCCGCCCGGCTGGTACATGCTCTTCGCGGTCGACGCCAACGGCGTGCCCTCGGTGGCCCGGTGGGTGCATCTGACCGGCCCGGCGGCGCTGAGCGCGGCCACCGCGTCCCCGCACGTCCACGCCTTCGCCGACGCCCTGTCCGGCAAGGTCTCAGGGCCCGGCAGGAAGCGCGCCGCGCAGCCGGTCAGCCCGACCATCTCCGGCTGCGACCGGCACTACGGCTCGGTCAACGTGTGCGTGCCGACGGTGTTTCCGCCCGAGGTGAGGAAGACGGCCGCGGCCCGCTGCGCCTGGCTGCGGCAGAACCACTACGGCCGGCTGGAGGTGAACGGCGCGGACGATCCGCTGGGGCTCGACCGCGACAGGGACGGCGTGGCGTGCGGCAAGGGAGACGTCAGACGCTCCTGAGCACCATGGCCCGGGCGTTCCGCAGCCGGGCCCGGGGCCGTGGCAGCCGGGAGTTGGGCGCGCGTACTCAGTCCCGCTGGGTGCGCGTGCTCAACGCCCGCTCCACGACCGCCTCCAGCTGCTCGTGGTGCGCGCCCTTCCAGTAGGCGCGACCGCACTGCGTGCACTGGGCGAAGACGTCGTACGAACGCTGGGTGCCGCCCTTGAGCTGGCCGGCGACCTCCTCCTTGGTGGCGCTGCGCAGCACGCCGTTGCAGGCGGTGCAGCGGGTCCAGGGCCTGAGGTCGGGGGCGAAGCGGTCGAGGACGTCGTCGAGCTGGTCGTCGGGGCGGGTGCTGTAGACGAAGGCGCCGGCCCACAGTTCGCGGCGGCGCAGCAGGCCCCGGTCCCGGCTGAGCATGACCCGCTTCTCGGCGGCCGAGCGCGCGGCCAGCGCCGGGTCGCCGATGTCGGTCGACTCGTACGCCGTGTCGACCCCGAGCAGCCGCAGCCGGCGGGCCAGCGTGCCGAGGTGGACGTCGAGCAGGAAGCGGAGCGGGGCGCCCGGCACCCGCTGGGGGCGCTCGACGGCACGTACGCTCACCGTCTCGCCCGCCTCGGGGATGTGCGAGACCGGGACCTCGCGGCCGTCCACCACCAGCGCGCCGACCTCGGTCAGCGGCACGCCGAGGGACTCGATGACATGGCCGAGCGTCGAGACGCCGTCGGTGCCGAGCGCGGTGACGCCGGCGCGCCGGGCCGGGGGCACGAACAGCTGGAGTCCGGGGGCGACTTCGACGTGGATCTCGGTTCCGTTCACCTCGTCAGCATCGCACGCGCCGGCGCCCGGACCTCAGCGGTTTTCGCCGGGCAGGCCGTGCCGCAGGACGTCCAGGGCACGGTCGACCAGGGCCTCGAAGTCGTCCTGGTGAGCGTGCTCGGCCCAGTACACGGACGTCTCCATCAGAGCGCCGACCAGGGACATGGCGTAGACCCGCACCTCCAGGCTCTCGGGGTCGCGGCCGGTGCGCTCGGCGACGGCCCGGCAGAGCATGCGGCCCGTCACCGACATGCTCTCCATCATGCGCGAGCGCACCGCGGGGACCGTGACCATGAGGTGGGTGCGCAGCCGGGAGATCCGCCGGTCCTCCTCGTCGCCGAGCCGGACGGCCCGCCGCATCACATGGCGGACGGTGTCGGCCCAGGGCTCCTCGGGGGGCCGCTGCCGGATCTCCTCCATGACGACCGCGTCGTACTCGTCCGTGAGGACGGTGTCCTCCTTGGCCGGGAAGTAGCGGACGACGGTGGACGGCGACACCTCCGCCCGCTCGGCGATCTGCTCGATCGTGGTGGCGTCGTACCCCTGCTCCTCGACGAGCGCGTAGGTCGCCGTGCGGATGGCCTCGCGGGTCCTGATCTTCTTCCGCTCCCGCAGGCCGAGGCGCGGCCGTTCGGCGGGGGAGGTGCTGGTGGGGCGTGCGGCCGTCATGCCGGTCATTGTCCGGCATCCACGACGGCTACGCCGGGGCCTTGCGCACGAGCAGGGTGACGGTCATCCCCGTCACCGACCGGCCCCAGGACCTGTCGTACCGCGCTCGCAGAGCGGCGGCCTCATCTTGGCTGATCGCGTTCAGGGGGTCCGGGTCGTTGCCCTGGGTCAGCAGCCAGACGCGCCGCTCGCCCCTGAGGCACAGGGCCGGGGCGGAGCACTCGAGCGTGTACAGCTGGTTGATCGCCCTGGGAGCCTGGGCGAGGAAGACGTCGCGCATCCTCAGGTCGCGGGGCAGGTAGTACTGGACTCCGCCGTCGAGCTTCCAGGTGTTGTCGCGGTCGTAGACCACGGCGTCGCCCGGCTGGTGGTAACTCCTGATCACGTCGGCCGCGGCGGCGTAATCGAGCGGGACGGGCGCGTCGTGCTCGAACGGCTGCCGCATCCGGTTCTGGTCGGGCAGGGTGAGGACGGCCAGCGCCGCGAGGAGGGCCGCGGCCGCCTTCCGGGAGTGACAGGCCGCGGCGAGGCCGTTGCCGGCGAGAAGGGCCCAGGCCGGGAGCGTGCAGAGCAGGTAGACATGGCGGAAGTAGGAGACGTCGCCGTGGGAGTTCAGCCAGACGAGGACGCAGGGCAGGACCGCCCAGGCGGCGCACCCGAGCAGCGGGGCCCTGCGGGGTGAGCGGGCCAGGACGGCGAGGACGATGAGCGCTCCGGCGCCCAGGGCGGAGGCGAAGACGTCCTGCCAGATGGAGAGGAGCGCCCAGCCGTCGGGCTTCGGCACCCAGTAAAGCTGGCGCTGGGCCTGGGACCGGCCGAGAAGGACGAGCGGGGCGACACAGGCGGCGACGGGCAGCAGGGCCAGGGCGCATTTCCACCACAGGGAACGGTCGTGCCGCGCGCGGGCCCCGAGCAGGAGGGCGTGGGCGGGTACGACCGACAGCGCGATCAGGTGAAGGAGTCCGACTCCGGTCAGCCCGAGCGCGTAGGCGGCCCATCGCCAGGGGCTGCGCGGGTGGTCGAGGGCCCGGAGCAGCAGCAGCGTCGCCAGGGCGACGGCGAGCATGACCCAGGCGTAGCTGCGCGCCTCCTGTCCGTAGCGGCTCACCGCGGGCAGCAGGGAGAAGAGAACTCCGGCGGTGATTCCGGCGCGGCTTCCGAAGAGCCGGTTGCCGATGAGACCCACGGCCGACGCGGCTCCGGCCACGGCGAGAAGGGAAGGGAGCCGCAGGGAGACGACGGAGTCGCCGAAGAGCCCGACCCATGCGTGCATCAGCAGGTAATACGTTCCGTGGACGGCGTCCACGTTCTGGAGCGTGGCAAGAATCTGCCCCGTGCCGCGATTCACCATGTCCCAGGTGACCAGCTCGTCGCGGCCCAGCAGGGAGTCGGTGAGGCCGTAGCCGGTCAGGCAGGCCGTCAGGGCGAACGGCAACAGCCACGGCCACGGGCCTGCCGGGCGACCGCCGGGTTCGGCCGCTTCTGCCCTCTGGGTTTCTTCGCGTGGTGCGGGAAGCGACGCGGTGACTGCCATCAGAATCTCCTGAGCCCTGCGATGGGAAGGTGATCGATCGAGCGCCCGAACGGGAGCGGGAAAGAGAAGGCCATGTGAAGGGGCCTGTCTGCGTCGGCAGACGCTGCCGCTAGGAGGTGCGCAGCAGCAGGGAGACGGTCAGACCGCTGGGACGCTCCGCGCCGTACGGCCTGTAGTGGGCGCGCAGAGCCGCCGCCTGCTCCGCGGGCAGCCCGTTGAACGGATCCGCCGCGTTCCCGCTCACCACGAGCCAGATCCGCCGCTCGCCGCGCAGGCACGCGGCGGGCTCCGGGCACTCGACGGCCGCCAGGTCGTCGCGGCGGACGGGCGATTCGGCGAGGAAGACGTCGCGCAGCCGCAGATTCCGCGGCAGGTAGTAGCCGACGCCCAGGGAGAGGGCCTCCTCCTGCGTCCTGTTGTAGACGATCGCGTCGCCGGGGACGTAGTACCTCTCGATGGTGCGTGCGGCCCCCGCGAAATCGGGGCCACCCGCCCAGTAGTGCCCGAGCGGCTCCCGCAGGGAACGCTGGTCGGGCGCCGTGAGCACGGCGAGGGCCACGAGGGCCGACACGAGCACCCGTCGGGACCGGGCCGCGGCGGCGAGTCCCGCCCCGGCGAGAACGGCGAACGCCGGCAGGGTGAAGAGCATGTACCGGAAGTAGAAGTACGAGATGTGCCCGTGGGAGAGCGCCCAGATGAGCAGGACGGGCGCCACCGCGGACACGGCGCAGAAGACGACGGCGTCACGCCGCTGCCGGTACGCCACCAGGGCCGGCAGCATCACCATCCCCGCGCACAGGCCGGAGTAGAACAGCTGCGACCAGATGTCGACCAGACCCCAGGCCCCCGGCTCGGCGATCCAGTAGATCTGCCGGACGGTCTGCGCCCTGCCCAGCGCCACCACCGGGCACACGCAGGCGACACCCACCAGGACCGCGAGCCCGAAGCCGAGCCACACCCGGCGCTCGCGCCGGGACCGTACGGCCACGAGGGCCAGATGCCCGATCAGGCAGGTCAGCGCGATCAGATGGAACAGCCCCACGGCCACCAGGCCGAGGGCGTACGCCGCCCACCGCCACGCGCTGCCCGGGCGGTCCAGGGCCCGGAGCAGCAGCAGCGCGGCGAGGGCCACGGCCAGCATCACCAGGCCGTACGGGCGCGCCTCGTGAGCGAACCGGCTCACTCCGGGAATCAGGGCGACCAGAAGGCCGCCGGCCACTCCCGCGCGGCGGCCGAACAGCCGTCGCCCGATCAGCGCGACACAGGCGGCGGCGCCGGCCATGGCCAGGGCGGAGGGCATGCGCAGAGCAGTGGTGGAGTCCCCGAAGAGCGTCCTCCACGCATGGAGGATCAGGTAGTACGCACCCAGCACCGCGTCCACGTGCCGCACCGTGGCCAGCACCTGCCCGATACTTCGCCCGGACACGTCCCAGCTGGTCAACTCGTCGCGTCCCATGAGCGGTTGACCGATGCGGTACGCGCACACGAGCAGTGTCGTCAGCGACGGCCACAGCCACAGGCCGGCCGCTGTGATCCAGCGCCGGCGCCGCGTTCCCGGGTCGGGAACGCCGCTGGTGTCGTGGGCTGGAGGGGCGAGAAGCGTCATGCGGACAGCCATAGCGGCGCGGCGGAGCGGCCCGCTGCCACGACCCGCCGTCACGCTCCGCTTTCCCCTGTTCGGATGAGCGCTCCGGGCCCTCTCCGTGGCATGGGGAAGGCCGCGGCTTCGACGCCGCGGCCTCGGGGAAAGGGGCAGCCGGAGCTACGTGTGCTGGTACGCCACCAGTGAGATGCAGACGTAGTGGACGACGAACGCGGCGAGCGTGAAGGAGTGGAAGACCTCGTGGAAGCCGAACCAGCGCGGTGAGGGGTTCGGGCGCTTGATGCCGTAGACGACGCCGCCCGCGCTGTAGAGCAGCCCGCCGACGATCACCAGGACCAGGACGGCGATACCGCCGGTGCGCAGGAAGTCGGGCAGGAAGAAGACGGCCGCCCAGCCCATAGCGATGTAGCAGGGCGTGTAGAGCCAGCGCGGGGCGCCCACCCAGAAGACGCGGAAGACTATGCCGGCCGCCGCCGCGGCCCAGATGCCCCACAGCAGCCACTGGCCCTTGGCGCCGGGCAGGAGCAGCAGGGTCAGCGGGGTGTAGGTGCCCGCGATGATCAGGAAGATGTTGGCGTGGTCCAGGCGGCGCAGGACGCCGTCCATCCGCGGGCTCCAGTTGCCCCGGTGGTACAGCGCGCTGACGCCGAACAGCAGGCAGGCGGTCAGGACGTAGATCCCGCAGGCGACACGGCCTCTGGTCGAGTCGGCGAGAGCGGTGAGCACGAGACCCGCGATGAGTACGGCCGGGAACATGCCGAGGTGCAGCCAGCCGCGGAGCCTGGGCTTGACCGGATGCGGCAAGGAGAGCGCGACGGGACCGCGGCCGCTGGCCGGCGTGTCCATGGGCGCGTCGGGGACGGGCGCAGTCATGCGGGGCATGGTACCTACGCCACCGTAAGTCAGGTGTCAGCGCATACATCGGTCGGTCGGACGCAAAAAGACCTTCAGGTGAATCCAAGCTAAAAGTAAAGAGAACGTAAACGCGCCTGGAACCGTGGGCTTCCTCACGTCGCTCACCTGTGAGGCCCCCTGGACATATGGGCACTCCTGTCGGATACGATCAAATGAGTGCAGTCGGCACCGGATGAGCATCACCGAAGCGTCCGGGTCGCAGCCCCCACGGGGCCACAAGGACAAAATCCCTCACTTAGGAGCAACCGTGGCGCGCGACAACTCGGCTTCCACCGTTCCCACCAACCACCAGGAACTGATCTCGTGGGTGAATGAGATCGCCGAACTGACGCAGCCGGACAGCGTGGTCTGGTGTGACGGCTCCGAGGCCGAGTACGAGCGGCTGTGCGAAGAGCTCGTGGCCAAGGGCACCTTCAAGAAGCTCGACCCGATCAAGCGCCCGCACTCCTACTACGCCGCCTCCGACCCGTCCGACGTCGCGCGCGTCGAGGACCGCACCTTCATCTGCTCCGAGAAGGAGGAGGACGCGGGCCCGACCAACCACTGGAAGGCCCCCGCCGAGATGCGGGAGATCTTCTCCGGTGAGAAGGGCCTGTTCCGCGGCTCCATGCGCGGCCGCACCATGTACGTCGTGCCCTTCTGCATGGGCCCGCTCGGCTCCCCGCTGTCCGCGATAGGCGTGGAGATCACCGACTCTGCCTACGTCGCCGTGTCCATGCGCACCATGACGCGCATGGGGCAGCCGGTGCTGGACGAACTCGGCGACCGGGGCTTCTTCGTCAAGGCCGTCCACACCCTCGGCGCCCCGCTCGCGGAGGGCGAGAAGGACGTTCCGTGGCCGTGCAACTCCACCAAGTACATCTCGCACTTCCCCGAGGACCGCGAGATCTGGTCCTACGGCTCCGGCTACGGCGGCAACGCCCTGCTCGGCAAGAAGTGCTACGCGCTGCGTATCGCCTCGGTCATGGCGCGTGACGAGGGCTGGCTGGCCGAGCACATGCTCATCCTGAAGCTCACCCCGCCGCAGGGCGAGTCCAAGTACGTCGCCGCCGCCTTCCCGAGCGCCTGCGGCAAGACCAACCTCGCCATGCTGGAGCCCACGATCTCCGGCTGGACCGTGGAGACCATCGGCGACGACATCGCCTGGATGCGCTTCGGCGAGGACGGCCGCCTGTACGCGATCAACCCCGAGGCCGGCTTCTTCGGCGTCGCGCCGGGCACCGGTGAGCACACCAACGCCAACGCGATGAAGACGCTGTGGGGCAACTCGGTCTTCACCAACGTCGCCCTCACCGACGACGGCGACGTGTGGTGGGAGGGCATGACGCAGGAGACCCCGGCCCACCTGACCGACTGGAAGGGCCGCGACTGGACCCCGGACTCCGCCGAGCCCGCCGCGCACCCCAACGCCCGCTTCACCACCCCCGCCGCGCAGTGCCCGATCATCGCGCCGGAGTGGGAGGACCCCAAGGGCGTGCCGATCTCGGCGATCCTCTTCGGCGGCCGGCGCGCGAGCGCGGTGCCGCTGGTGACGGAGTCCTTCGACTGGAACCACGGTGTCTTCCTCGGCGCCAACGTCGCCTCGGAGAAGACCGCAGCGGCCGAGGGCAAGGTCGGCGAGCTGCGCCGCGACCCCTTCGCCATGCTGCCCTTCTGCGGCTACAACATGGGCGACTACATGGCCCACTGGATCGACGTGGCCAAGGACAAGGACCAGTCCAAGCTGCCGAAGATCTACTACGTCAACTGGTTCCGCAAGAACGACGAGGGCAAGTTCGTCTGGCCGGGCTTCGGCGAGAACTCCCGCGTCCTGAAGTGGATCGTGGACCGGCTGGACGGCCGGGCCGAGGGCGTCGAGACCCCGATCGGCGTCCTGCCGGCCAAGGGCTCGCTGGACACCGCCGGCCTCGAACTGTCCGAGTCCGACCTCGACTTCCTGCTCACGGTCGACAAGGAGGTCTGGCGCGAGGAGGCCGCCCTGGTCCCCGAGCACCTCAACACCTTCGGCGACCACACGCCGAAGGAGCTGTGGGACCAGTACCGCGCGCTGGTCGAGCGCCTGGGCTGACGCCCGCCCCCAAGACTCCGCGGCCGGTACGGATGCCCTGACCAGCGATCGTCACGGCCGGCCGCGGTGCCGGCACAGAGAAGGGGCCCGGGGCCC